>CAZQSP010000022.1:0-13370 GCA_964596085.1 uncultured Oscillospiraceae bacterium | reverse complement strand
CGTGGCTGCCGTTCTGTATGGTACTCGCATCTATACTCGGAAACAGTATGTGGAATATAATTTTGGTTATAGGACTGACGGGCTGGTGCGGTACGGCGCGTATAATCCGTGCGCAGACCCTTTCCGTCAAGGAGCAGCAGTATGTCGAGCGCACCAAGTCTATCGGTGCCGGAAAGTGGCATATAATGGTCAAGCATATACTGCCGAATGTATTTCCGCTTGTGTTTGCAGAGGCTATCCTGATAGTTTCCTCGTCGATTTTGACGGAGACCTCGCTGGCCTTCCTGGGACTTGGAGACCCGACGAATCCGAGCTGGGGTACGATGCTCAACGATGCCTACAGCACGGGTGCAATGACGGTAGGCGCATGGTGGTATTTCATCACGCCGGGTGTATGTGTTATCATGGTAGCGCTTGGCTTCACGCTCATGGGTTATGCTTTCGATGAGATCCTTAACCCGAAGCTCAAGGAAAGATAGGAGGCTCGTCATATGCGTTTATTGGAAGTAAAGGACTTAAAAACATATTTTACGACATCTAAGGGCAAGGCAAGGGCGGTTGACGGCGTATCCTTTTCCTTGGATTACGGTCAGTGTCTCGGCTTGGTAGGCGAGTCCGGCTGCGGCAAGACGACAACTGCGCTCTCCATATGTCAGCTTTTGCCGAAGGAAGGCAAGGTAGAGGGCGGACAGATTTTGCTCGAGGGCGTGGATTACAGCACCATGAGTGAGGAGGAAATCGCAAAGCACCGCTGGGAGGATGTTTCGATAATTTTCCAGGGGGCTATGAATGCGTTTAATCCCGTAAAAAAGGTTGGCTGGCAGATTGCGGAGGCGTGCATCCTGCATCAGGGTATGACCAAGGAGCAGGCATGGGAGCGTGCGGGGGATCTCTTTGAGATGGTAGGCATCGCAAGAGAAAGAGTTACTCAATATCCGCACGAATTTTCGGGCGGTATGAAGCAGAGAGCAATGATTGCTATGGCTTTGGCGTGCAGTCCAAAGCTCATCATCGGTGACGAGCCGACCACGGCACTGGACGTTATGATACAGGCACAGATACTCGAGCTGCTCGAGAAGCTCAGAAAAGATTTGAATATGGGTATGATACTGATTACGCACGACCTTTCGATTTTGGGTGAGACCTGTGACAAGATTGCTGTTATGTATGCCGGAAGGATTGCCGAAATGGGTACGGTGGACGATATTTTCAACCACCCTATGCACCCGTATACAAGACGGCTTTTGGCTTGCTTCCCGAACATTACGAGCAAGGAGCGCGTGATTCCGGACGGGATTCCGGGCTATCCGCCAAATTTGATAAATCCGCCTGAGGGCTGCAGATTCTGCCCTCGCTGCACGGAAAAGACAGAACGCTGCTCCAAGGAGGAGCCGCAATACATACAGGTAGGAGAGGAGCATTTTGTTTCCTGCCACCTGTGCGAGGGAGGCGACGAGTAAGATGGCAGAAAAAACAAAAAAATTGTTAGAAGTTAAAGACTTGAAAGTGTATTTTGAAATAAAAAAAGGTCTGGCATCGTCGCTTTTCGGAAAACCGCAGGTGTTAAAGGCGGTAGACGGCGTGAGCTTTGAGATAGGCAGCGGTGAGATTTTGTCGCTGGTAGGCGAATCCGGCTCGGGCAAGACCACAACAGGCAAGGCGATACTCCAGCTCGCTCCGGTAACGGAGGGCAGCATCATCTTTAACGGCGAGGAAATGGTAGGAAAGAAGGATTTATCGGAGTTCAGAAGGAACGCACAGATGATATATCAGGATCCTTACCAGTCGCTGAATCCCAGACAGTATATTTCAGACACGGTAGGTGAGCCGCTCGATGTCAACGGACTCGTGAGCACGCAGGAGGAAAGAAATTCTCGTATCGAGGAGGCTCTGGAAGGTGCGGGCTTGATTCCGGCGAGCGATTATATGTACCGCAGACCGTTCGAGCTGTCGGGCGGTCAGAGACAAAGAGCTGCCATAGCAGGCTCGCTTATCATGAAGCCTCAGTTCGTTGTAGCTGACGAGCCTGTTTCGATGCTGGATGCAAGTATCAGAACCGGCATCGTCAAGATGATGCTTGAGGAGCGTGACAAGAAGGGCGTAGCTTATCTTTTCATCACGCACGACCTTTCGCTTGCGTGGCTGATTTCCGACCGTATTGCAATAATGTATCTGGGAAAAATCATGGAAATCGGTACTGCTGACGAGATAGTAAGCGACCCAAAGCATCCGTACAGCAGAGCGCTTCTTGATATAATGCCTGTTCCGGGTAAGATATTGACGGGAAAGAGAAGGATACTTGAGGGTGAAACACCGAATGCAGGTGCGGAGCTTACAGGCTGCAAGTTCTGCGGCAGATGTCCGGAGGCTATGGAAATTTGTTCGCAAGTCGAGCCGGAGAATGTAGAGCTTTCGCCCGGGCACTTTGTAATGTGCCACAGGTATGCCGAGCTCGGCAAGAAAACTGCGGCAGAAGCGTAGTAGCCACTGAGAATTGTGACAGCAGCACGGCGCTGTCCCTCGTGCAGGAGTGTGAGGCGCCGCGCTGCCAATAAAAAAGCGTCCTTGAACAGTTCAAAGACGCATTTTTATTGTTTATAAGGAGCAGCATATTCTCAAGAGAGAATACAAGCTACTTTTTCAGAAATTCTTCGACGAGTTTTTTGACCTGTCCGCCGTCCGCAACACCCTTGACCTTTGCCATCACGGGGCCCATGAGCTTACCCATGTTCTGCATTCCGCCGTCAATACCGGCATCGGCAGCAAGCTGTGCGATTATCTGGCGGAGCTTTTCGTCCGAAAGCTGCTCCGGCAGATATTTCTTCAAAATCTCTATTTCTGCTTTATAGGAATCAATTAAATCGCTTCTTCCGGCTTTTTCAAAATCAGCGAGGGCATCCTTTCTCATCTTTACCTGCTTGGTTAAAATTGCAACAATGCCGTCATCATCAAGCTCCTCCCTGTTGTCAACCTCGTATTGCTTGATTGCAGCACGGGCAAAGCTTATTGTATTTTTGGCAACCTCATCGTGTGCTTTCATAGCAGCCTTGAAGTCAGCCATCAATTTTTCCTTTAATGCCATTTTTGTTCACCTCGATTCGCGAAGCCTAAGCTCGGCTTACTTTAAGGCAAGAAATGACCTTGTGAAGCTTTTAGTATTTCTTAGCCTTTTTTCTTGCGGCTTCAGATTTTTTCTTTCTCTTTACGCTTGGTTTTTCGTAATGCTCTCTTTTTCTGAGCTCACTCATAACGCCGTCTCTGGCGCAGGATCTCTTAAATCTTTTAAGAGCAGATTCCAAGCTTTCGTTTTCTCTTACGATAACTTGTGCCATATTCCGATTCACCTCCTGACCTGTATGAAATAGTAAAGCCGAAAGCAGATGACTGCCTATAACGAAAGTATTATACACTTTTTTGTGAGGCTTCGCAAGGATTTTTATTAAAAAAAGCCCGAATCTGTCAAAAAATATCCACGGACTCTCGCACTCTGATAAATGCACGCGCAAGGAAGCATTAAAGCTGTGCCTCGTACATAAATTTAAGTAAAATGCAAAGAGTCGGAAACGGGGGCAGGAGTGCTATGAGATTGCTTGCGGAAATGGAATATGATTTGGACTTTAGGAAGCCGAGAGTTACGGCGGTCGAAAACTGCGTAATAATAGAGGGTGTAAAGGAGATAGTTATGCTCGCCGCCAATGCGGTAAGCGTAAGAAATACTCAGCGTTATGTGACAGTGACAGGCTCGGATTTTGTGCTGAAGGAAATAAGCGAGGGGAGATTGGTTGTTGAGGGGCAGATTCAAGGAATTGAGTTTTTACGGGCATAGCGCAAAAATACGCATAGAGGGCTTTCGGACGGACAGACTCATAGACAAGGCTGCACGCAAGGGGATCACGCTCAGAGAGCTAAGGCTGATATCCGATACAGAGCTTGAGGCAGTGATCGCAGCAAGCGAGCTTGCCGACTTAAAAAAGCTGGCAAGGTCGGCATACCGTGTCAGCGTCGTTTCGGAGTCTGGACTGAAGGCAAGGACGAGAGCCCTTTGCAAGGGTCCGCTGATGTCGTTGGGGCTGCTGCTGACCGCGCTTGTGATCATTATGCGTGCGGTGCTTGTGAGCAGCATAATCGTGGACGGCTATGTCGCAATACCGGAGCAGGAGCTCAGACAGTGTCTGTACGAGGCAGGTATATACGAAGGGGCATACAGACCGTCTATAGAGTGGGAAAAGGCAAGAGCGAGCCTGTACGAGACCTTTCCGCAGATAAGCTGGAGCAAGCTCGTCTATGACGGAAGCGTGGTGTACCTGGACATAGCGGAGACGGATATTCAGGCACTGCCGAACGAGGGTGGGCAACGAGCGGAGCAGTTCACATACACAGACCTTGTTGCGGTCAAATCCGGCTATGTCGAAGGTGTTCAGCCCTTGTGGGGAGAAGCTAAGGTTGAGGCAGGGGATTATGTAAAAAAGGGACAGAGCTTGATAACGGGGCGCATTGCTATCGAGCCTACGACCCTTGAGGAGGATGCGCCAAAGGAGTACTATGTGAGGTCCCGGGGTGAGGTGTGGGCGAGGGTGCCGTACCGGCTGAGCCTTGCGCAGGAGCGATATACCACAAAAGACCCTTCTGAGAACGGGGAACAGAGCGACGGCAGCACAGGAGCAGGCAGCGTGGACAGAGGCTATGATATACTTGCAAGCAAGCGCGAGAGAACGAATGAGGAGATAAAAGCAAAGGCAGAGCAGCAAATTCGCCTCTGGGCAAAGGAAAATTTGCCCGAAAACGCAGAAATTATAAATAAAAGTTTGAATTTTGCACCAAAAGAAAATATAATAAATATAGGTGTGACCTTGGAGGTTCGCCAAGAAATAAGCAAGGAACAGGAGATTACAGTTGGACAGAAGGATTCAGATAGCAGAGGAAATTGACAGACGGGAGCTTTTCGGAAATTTGGATGTCAACCCGGAGCTGATAAAGGAAGCCTTGGGAGTGGAGCTTTTTCAGCGTGACGACGGGCTTATCCTCAAGGGCGAAGACGAAGCTGCGATAGACAGCGCGGAGAGAGTTCTGAGTGAGCTTATGAGCGTAATTGCCGCAGGCGAGAAGCTCGACAAGCAGAAGGTTCAGTATATTATTTCTCTTGTGCAGGAGGGTATTTCATACAAGGAAAGTCGTGTCAGCAAGGATGTGATATGCTTCACGCACAAGGGCAAGCCGCTGAAGCCAAAGACCCTCGGACAGAAGGACTATGTGAACAGCATCAGAAGCAAGGAGGTCGTTTTCGGCGTGGGGCCTGCCGGCACAGGCAAGACCTATATTGCCGTTGCGATGGCGATAAACGCATACAAGAACAAAGAGGTTCAGAAAATTATTTTGGCAAGACCGGCTGTTGAGGCGGGCGAAAGGCTCGGATTTTTGCCGGGTGATTTGCAGGACAAGGTAGACCCGTACCTCAGACCGCTTTACGATGCACTATACGATGTGCTCGGCAGAGATGCCGCACTCAGACTCAAGGAAAAGGAAGTCATAGAGGTGGTTCCGCTCGCTTATATGAGAGGAAGAACGCTCGACAATTCCTTCATAATACTCGATGAGGCACAGAACACGACACGTGAGCAGATGAAGATGTTCCTTACCAGAATGGGCTTCGGCTCAAGGGTCGTGGTGACGGGCGATGTGACCCAAATAGATCTGCCGAGAGGAAAAAAATCGGGCTTGGTGGAGGCATTGAGGGTTCTGAAAAACGTCAGAGATATAGATATATGCTATCTCAAGGATACAGATGTGGTCAGACACGAGCTTGTCAAAAAAATAATCAATGCCTACGACAAATTTTATAAAAAATATCCGGAGGAAATACACGAATAATGAACATTTTTTTTGAAGCTGAAGAAAATATAGCAGAGGACCTTTTGAAAAAAATGAGCGAAGCCGCCGAGTATGCCGTCGAGCTTGAGGGAATGGAAAAGCGGGATGTGGACAGATGTCAGCTCAGCGTAAGCTTTGTCGGAGCGGAGGAGATCCGCGAGCTGAACAGAGAATACAGAGCTGTGGACAGAGCTACGGATGTGCTTTCTTTTCCGCAGTTTGAGGATTTGATGACAGAAATTCCGCAGGCAGGCGAGATATGCCTGGGTGATGTTGTCATCTGCCGAGACAAGGCAGAGGAGCAGGCGAAGGAGTTCGGACATTCGTTTGAGCGGGAGCTGCTGTATCTGTTCACGCACAGCGTGCTCCATCTGCTCGGCTATGACCATATGGAGGAGGACGAAAAAAAGCTTATGCGAGCCGAGGAAGAAAAAATAATGGAGAAAATCGGCTTGCTGCGATGAGTCAAGCTTGAGAAAGGAGAGAAGGAAATGACAAGGGACAGAGAATTGTATGCAAGGGCGGTCGAAATGCTGCCGAGGGCATACGCACCCTTTTCCAAGTTCAGAGTAGGGGCGGCACTGCTTACAAAGGACGGCAGGGTATATACGGGCTGCAATGTCGAAAACTCCTCATACGGAGCTACCATATGTGCGGAAAGAACAGCCTTTGTAAAAGCAATTTCCGAGGGGGAGTCGCAGTTCGCGGCGATAGCAATAGTATGCCAAGAGGGCGAGGCGTGGCCCTGCGGTATTTGCAGACAGTTTATGCGAGAGCTTTGCGACGACGACTTCAGGATAATAACGGGAAAGGACGAATACAGCCTGCGTGTATACACGATGAAGGAAATACTTCCCGAGGGCTTTAAGCTGTAAAATACGGAAGCGTAAAAGAAAGGACAGAATACTTTTGAAAACAGGATTTATAGGAATAATAGGCAGACCAAATGTCGGAAAATCAACACTGCTCAACTCGGTACTCGGTGAGAAAATCGCAATAACGACGGACAAGCCGCAGACTACCAGAAACACGATAAGAGGAATATACACGAGCATACCCGAGGGCGACTACGACAAGGGAGTGCAGATGGTTTTTATCGACACTCCGGGCATACACAAGCCGCACAGCAAGCTCGGCAGCTTTATGACCGAGTCGGCGATAAATACCTTCAAGGAGGTTGACCTCATACTTTTCCTGGTGGACGAAAAGCTCGAAAAGGGCCCCGGCGATAAATATATTTTGGAAATGCTCAAGGGTGTCGACACTCCGAGGTTTCTCATCATAAACAAGATAGACAGGATGGATCCCGAGGAGTTTCGTGAGATTTACGATGAATACAGCCGGATGGGAGTTTTTGATGAGGTGCTCGGAGCTTCAGCCCTGCAGGGAAAGAACGTGGAGCTTCTGCTTTCACGAATAGAGGATTTTTTGGAGGAAGGACCGATGTATTTTCCGGAGGATATGGTTACGGATCACCCGGAACGCTTCATAGTCAGCGAAATTATCCGAGAAAAGCTGCTGCTGTACCTGCAGGACGAGGTGCCGCACGGTGTGGCGGTCGAAATTGAGAGCTATAAGGAAGAAAAAAATATAACGAAAATCGGTGCTGTGATATACTGCGAGCGAAAATCTCACAAGGGCATTATCATAGGCAAGGAGGGCAAAAAGCTCAAGGGCATAGGAAAGAGTGCCCGCATGGAAATCGAAGCCCTGCTGGGCACAAAGGTTTTCCTGGAGCTGTGGGTAAAGGTCAAGGAAAACTGGCGTGACTCCGACTTTGCCCTTTCAAACTTCGGCTACAAGGAGTCAAGGGAATGATTACGGATACCGAGGGGATCATACTTAGGCAGGTCAAAACCGTGGGAGGCAGACGAATGCTGCTGCTTTTTTCGCGAAGATACGGCAAAATAAGCGTAGGCACGAGCATAGCTGAGGGCGGCAGAAACAAATCCGCACTTGCCACAAGGCCCTTTACCTACGGCAGATACGAGCTTTTTAAGGGCAGGGACAGCTACAATCTGAACAGCGCACAGGTTCTGAAAAGCTATTATGGTCTGGGAGAGAACGTAGACAAATATATGGCGGCATCGTATGTGCTGGAGCTTACGGAAAGACTGCTGACAGAGGAGCTTGCCCAGCCTGCCGTATTCAAGCTTTTGCTTGAGTTTATGCAGGAGCTTGAGGCAAGGACAAGGAAGCACGACACGCTCGTGCTGGCGTATATGGTGAAGCTTTTGGCGGCTCTGGGAACGATGCCCGAGCTTGACGGCTGTGCCTGCTGCGGCAGCCGAGAAATCGGAGGCTGCTTCAGCGTGAGCGAGGGCGGTATGCTCTGCGACAGCTGCGCACAGAGAATAGAAGGCGGGCAGGAGCTCCGAGAGGGCCGGCAAATGCAAAAAACACTGAAAACACAAGCTCCGGCTACGAAAGAGGCATTGATTTATTCGGTGAATTTTGGTATAGTAGATATATTGAAATATTTTCGCAAGGAGCCGATGAGTGCTTTCGCACAGATAGCACTCGATGACGGGATAGCAGCGGAGCTGAGAGGCATTATCAGAAGCTACATAGGCTATCACTTCGACATCGGCAAGCTGAAAAGCGAGGGATTTTTGCTCGGCGAATAGGACTTGCGCACAAGCGGTGTGCATACAGGCGTAAAAAAACAAAAAATGCAAATAATTGAAAATAGGAGGTATTGTAATGGAAATCACGTTGGAAAAGATTGAACTGGTAAAGGACAGAACAGGCGTGTCCTATAAAGAAGCCAAGGAAGCTCTCGAAGCGGCAGAGGGCAGTGTTGTCGATGCGATAATCGCAATCGAGGAAAAGGTTGACATCAAAGAGGGCGGCAAGACAAGCGAGTTTGTTGCCGACACTATGGATAAAATCAAGGAGCTGGTAAAAAAAGGTAACGTATCCAAAATAGCCGTAAAGAAGGATGACGAAACCATTGTAAACATCCCGGTAAACGTAGGTGTGGTAGGTGCTATTGTTGCTCCGTGGGGGGTTATCGCAGCAGCAATCGCTACGGTCGGCTTCAAATGCAGAGTAGAGCTTACGACAACAGAGGGAAGCATTATC
Organism: uncultured Oscillospiraceae bacterium; assembly: GCA_964596085.1. Classification (GTDB taxonomy): domain Bacteria; phylum Bacillota; class Clostridia; order Peptostreptococcales; family Anaerovoracaceae; genus CAG-238. The sequence continues at coordinate 4,418 of CAZQSP010000022.1, read as the reverse complement.
GACATCACAAAGAGAGCTGAGGGTCTGGCAACAGAGGTAAAGGAAAAGGGCTCGGTCGTGTTTGACGGTGTTATGGAAAAGGGCAGCGATGTGGTAAGCAGCGTAAAGGAAAAAGCACCTGAGGTTATGAACGATGTCGTGGAAAAGAGCATTGATGCTGTAGACAGTGCAAAAGAGATGACAGGCGGCTTTTGGGGACTTTTCGGAAGGAAGAAGGATGAGGAAGTCAAGGCAGAGGCAGAATGTGACAAATGCGAGGCTGATTCCTGCGAGGGCTGCGAGCAGTCAAGCAGGGACACGGCTGCTCCGACAGAATAAGTACAGATAAAACAAAGAACGAGGATAGGTAGGTTAATTTAGAAATGAGCGATGTAAACAGAGAAGTAACTATGGAAAAGTTGGTGGCACTTTGCAAGAACAGAGGGTTTGTGTATCCCGGCTCGGAGATTTACGGCGGGCTGGCAAACACCTGGGATTACGGTCCGCTGGGTGCCGAGCTGAAAAAGAACGTAAAAAATGCGTGGTGGAGAAAATTTGTACAGGAATCCAAGTACAATGTAGGTCTCGATGCGGCAATACTGATGAATCCGCAGACCTGGGTTGCATCCGGACACGTTGGCGGCTTTTCGGATCCGTTGGTGGACTGCAAGGCTTGCAAATCCAGATTCAGAGCAGATAAGCTGATAGAGGATTTCCGTGAGGCAAACGATATGCCTGAGATGGTCGTTGACGGATGGAGCAACGAGGAGCTCGAAAACTACATCGCAGAGAACAAGATTCCTTGCCCGGAGTGCGGCAAGACAGACTTTACGGGAATCCGTCAGTTCAATCTGATGTTCAAGACCTTCCAAGGAGTTACCGAGGATTCAAAGTCCGAGCTTTATCTTCGTCCGGAAACGGCACAGGGTATTTTTGTAAACTTCAAGAACGTGCAGAGAACCTCCCGAAAGAAAATTCCGTTCGGAATAGGACAGATTGGAAAATCCTTCCGTAACGAGATAACTCCGGGTAATTTCATCTTCCGTGTTCGTGAGTTCGAGCAGATGGAGCTTGAGTTCTTCTGTGAGCCGGACACAGACCTCGAATGGTTTGAATATTGGAGAGGCTTCTGTCACAAGTGGCTGCTTTCGCTCGGAATCAGGGACGAAAACCTCAGACTCCGTGACCACAGTCCTGAGGAGCTGAGCTTCTACTCAAAGGCAACAACAGACTTTGAATTTAAGTTCCCGTTCGGCTGGGGAGAGCTTTGGGGCATTGCAGACCGTACAAGCTACGACCTTACGCAGCACCAGAACACCTCCGGTCAGGATCTCAGCTACTTCGATCAGGACAAAAACGAGCACTACATCCCGTACGTTATCGAGCCGTCGCTCGGTGTCGAAAGAAGCGTGCTTGCATTCCTGTGCAACGCATATACCGAGGAGGTGCTCACCGATGCAAACGGCAAGGAGGATGTGCGCGTGCTTATGAAATTCCACCCTGCACTCGCACCGTTCAAGGCTGCCGTGCTTCCGCTTGCAAAGAAGCTTGCACCGGTTGCAGAGCCGATTCATGAGGAGCTGTCCAAGTACTTTATGGTTGACTACGATGCGGCAGGCTCCATAGGAAAACGGTACAGGAGAGAGGACGAGATAGGTACTCCGTTCTGTATCTGCGTTGACTTCGATACGGAAACGGACGGCTGTGTTACCATCCGTGACAGAGACACGATGGAGCAGGTGAGAGTGCCTGTCAGCGAGGTTCGCAGCTATATCGAGGAACGATTGTCTTTTTAGAAACGGAGAACTATGAAAAAATTCGTATATTCATTTAATGAGGGTTCCAAAGAAATGCGGAACCTTCTTGGTAATAAGGGCGCAAATCTCGCTGAAATGGTGCAGATAGGGCTGCCGGTGCCCTTTGGCTTTACGGTAACGACCGAAGCCTGCCGAGAGTACTATGAAAACGGCTGCGAGTTTACGGAGGAGATGATTTCCGAAATACTCGATAAGCTCGCAGAGCTGGAGAGCGTTACGGGAAAGCAGCTCGGCGCAGGCGAAAATCCGCTGGCTGTTTCCGTGCGAACCGGAATCGGCGCAGGCTGCTCGCAGCTCGGCCTGGCAAAGACGGTCTTTAATGTCGGAGCAGGCGCACACAACGCAGAGGAAGCCAAGGAGCTTCTGCTTGCGCAGATCAAAACGGCATTTGACTCCTGGAGCGCTTCGGAAGCCGCAGAGAGCAGGAGACAGGCAAAAAAAGACGAGCAGGACGATGCTCCTGCAGGTGTGGCTGTAAGCATACAGGCGATGGTATACGGCAATGCGGGTGAGGACTCCGCCGTAGGCGTGGTTTCGACACGTGATTGCATAAGCGGCGAAAAGCTGCTGTGCGGCTGTTTTCTGAGAAATGCACAGGCTCCGCTGCACGGTGAGCAAGACATAGCTGCCGAGGAGCTTGCGACGATGCCCGAGGTATTTCCCAAGGCATACGAGAGCCTTGTAAAGATTGCAGGAATATTGGAGAAGCATTACAAGGATGCGCAGGATATAGAGTTCACGATTGAGCATAATAAGCTCTATATGCTCCAAACACAGACTGCCGGGCGTACGCCGGCCGCAGCTCTCAAGATGGCGGTGGACATGGTGGACGAAAAGCTTATAAGCAAAAAGACCGCTCTGCTCAGACTCAACGTCGAGGAGATACAGAAGCTTGTGCAAACAGGGAAGGACAGGCTGCCGCAGGGCGAGGAGCTTGTCCTGAAGGAGGATTTTGAGAGGCTGCTGGAATGGGCGGATGAAATACGAGACCTGAAGATCAGAGCAAATGTCGATGATGCCTCGCAGGCAAGGCTTGCCCTAAATTTTGGAGCTGAGGGAATAGGGCTTTGCAGGAGTGAGAATATGTTCTTTGACGAGAACAAGCTGAAGCTGCTGCGCGATATGATACTGGAACGCAATGAGAGCGCAAGAAAAAAACTGCTGCAAAGGCTCAAGGCTGAGCAAAAGAAAAACTGCAAGGAGATATTTGCCGTTATGGGAGAGCGGCCGATCGCATTCAGATTGCTGGATCTGCCGATGAACGATATCCTGCCCATGGAGGAGGAAAATCCTATGCTCGGCAACCGCGGCTGCCGCTTGGAGCTTGCTATGCCATATATAAGCGAAGCACAGACGGAGGCGATAGTGGAGGCTGCCATCGAGGTAAAGCAGGAAAGCGGCATTGATATAACGCCGGAAATACTTATACCTATGATAAGCACACGGGAGGAGCTGCTGCGAGTAAAGGAAATAATCACAGCCGCAGCAGAACGCTGTATGAGGGAAAAGGGCGAAAATATAGAGCTTTTGATAGGCAGCATGATAGAAACTCCGAGAGCGGCACTCACAGCCGACAAAATCGCAGTTGATTCGGATTTCTTTTCGTTCGGAACCAACGATATGACACAGCTCGTATACGGTCTGTCGCGCGAGGACGCCGGAGTGATAGTAGACAACTATATCGAAAAGGATATACTGAACCGAAATCCGTTCAGGGCGTTAGACCTTGAGGGGGTGGGCAGATTGGTGGAGCTTGCGGCAATAAGCGGGAGACATACCAAGCCAAAGCTAAAGCTGGGTATATGCGGAGAGCAGGCAAGCGATCCGGCAAGTATAGAATTTTTCCATCGCATAGGTATGACCTATCTGTCGGTGCCGCCTATGAAGCTGCCTATAGCAAGGCTTGCAGCGGCGCAGGCTGCGGTACGAAATGAGGGGAGAGGCGAATGATTTCACTTTGGGGAACTGCGATAGGCGATATCGTTATGACTTTTTTGATAGCTATGGTGCCTGTGCTGGAGCTTCGAGCGGCAATTCCGGCAGGTGTTATAGCAGGGCTGCCGATACCGGTGGCAATGCTTGTATCGGTGATAGGAAATCTTGTACCGATACCCTTTATAATCCTGTTCATACGCAGGATATTCAAGTGGATGCAGACAAAAAGCGAGAGGCTGGCACGGATAGTTAAGCACTTTGAGGATAAGGCAGAAAGCAAGAAGGAACAGGTGCTGAGATATCAGTTCTGGGGCTTGATGATATTTGTGGCGATACCGCTGCCGGGCACAGGTGCCTGGACAGGCGCACTGATAGCGGCAATGCTGGATATGCAGCTCAAGAGAGCCTTCCCGTCCATTGCAATCGGAGTTCTGACAGCAGCCTGCATCGTAACCATACTGACCTACGGAGTGAGCTCACTACTGTAATCAGGCTTCTGCTCCGAGCAAGAGTCATCCTTGAACAGAATAAGCATAAAGCAAAATGCTCCTCAAGCTTGAGGAGCATTTTGTGTGCAATCAATTTTATAACAAATATTTTTGTTTTCGTTTCAAAGATTACTGTTCTGCAGTTTTCTTTTTCAGTCTTACAGCAGGTTCCTGAGGCATCTTGAACAGAGGAATGAAT
>CAZQSP010000021.1:0-13537 GCA_964596085.1 uncultured Oscillospiraceae bacterium | reverse complement strand
GGATGACAGGATTCGAACCTGCGGCCTTTGCGTCCCGAACGCAACGCTCTACCAAGCTGAGCCACATCCCGATAAATCATATAAGAATGTATATCGCTGAGAAACGGCGAAGAATATCCGAATCAACAGCCTCAAATATATTATCACCTTTTGATGGGAATTTCAAGATATTTCATAAAAATAAGCGAAAATATTTATTTTTCGGGCTGCAGCATTATTTTGCCCGAAAAGGCTTTGTTGCCACGTCAGGCGATTTTTTTGCGATAATACTTTTGCTTGTGTGAGCAGTATGTGGTATAATTGCTTTGAAAAGCAAGGAGTTTTCAAAAATGGCAGGTATGATTAACGAAAAAACGGTCAAAGATATAATCGGAAGGCGAAAAAAGGAAATACATAAGGGTGACTGCGGACGTGTTTTGATTGCGGCGGGGTCTGAGGGGATGGCCGGAGCCGCGATTCTCGCGGCTCGGTCGGCACTGCGTGCCGGCTCCGGACTTGTCCGGACGGCCATCCCCCGAGAACTATTTCCGATAGTGCAGATAGCTGTTCCGGAGGCCACCTGCACGGTGCGCCGCCTTCCGATACCGAGCCTTGCAGATTACGATGCTGTCTGCGCGGGTCCGGGACTTGGTGAAGGTACGGAAAGCATCGAATTTGTGACAGAGCTCTTGAAGCACTGCGAAAAACCGTTGATATTGGATGCAGATGCGTTGAACATCATAGCACATAACGAGCTGTTTGAGCTGCTGAGACTGCGAGCAGAGCGTTTTCCGGGCTCTACGGTGCTGACACCGCACATGGGAGAGGCAAAGCGGCTGCTCGGAGATGAGTATGACAGGATCGTATCACTTGCTGTGACGGGCGCGCCGCCGTTCGATGCCGCAAAGCGGGCATCGAACGCAGCCTGCGGCAAAGCCACCGCGGAAGGCCGCAGGCTGCCCTGCGGAAGCTCAACCGCAGCCGCAGCACCGCTTCCGCAGGCGGCGCGCCTGCAGCTTGCACAGGCACTTCTGCAAAAGACTAGGGCTGTTATAGTCCTGAAAGGGGCAGGCACTATAGTAGCCGCAGAGGGCCGCGAGGCATATACTAATACTACAGGAAATCCGGGAATGGCAAGCGCCGGCTCAGGAGATGTGCTTTCCGGGATAATCACCGGACTTGCGGGTCAGAGAAGGCAGAGGCTATGCAATACCGGCTCGGATTCCTACAATACAAGCTATAGTGAACGTATCACGGCATTTGAAGCGGCGGTCTGCGCCGTGTATATCCATGGCAGGGCAGGCGACTTGGCAGCCGCCGAGCTCGGGGAGTACGGTCTGACCGCAGGAGACCTTGCGTTGTATACAGCGTATGCACTCAAGGAAATTTCAGACGGGGAAAACAGCGAGGCTTGACAAACGGCTCAAGCAGCACAAGAGCGACGACACGAAAAGGATTTGAGAAAAAAAGGAGTGTTGGACTTGATCGTAAAAAAGGGGGATCTTTATTTTGCTGATTTAAGTCCTGTGGTTGGCTCTGAACAAGGGGGAGTAAGACCTGTACTGGTGGTACAGAACGATGTGGGAAACAAATACAGTCCGACGATCATCGTTGCTGCCGTTACATCGCAGACACAAAAGTCTAAGCTTCCAACGCACGTAGAGCTTGCAGCCACACAGGGCGGACTCAGCAAAAATTCGGTGGTTTTGCTCGAACAGCTAAGAACCATCGACAAGCAAAGATTAAAAGAAAGAATCGGTACGCTCAGCGATGCACAAATTCCCTCGGTGGACGAAGCATTGAGTGTAAGCTTGGGCATTGCCAATTTGAACGAAAACCGTTAAAATGGTTATGAGAGGATAAGCAGGCAGGGCAGGAACCTCGATAAGACGATGTATATGAGCCTGCGGACAGATTTTTTGTCAATGATTTTCAGGGAGTGCGTTCAGACCGTGCGGCAGGCACAGATGCCGCCAAGCTCCGCAGCAGCAAGTGATTTTCAGCACTATGCTTCGGAAATACCGCACGGAACGAACGGCTCTGCGAAATTAAAATATATATAATACATACCGGGAGGACGAACATGGATTTTAAGAAATACGAGGACATCGCAGCAAGGATTCGTATCGACGTTGTAAAGGCTGTACATAAGGCGGGCTCGGGGCATCCGGGCGGCTCGCTTTCGGCTGCGGACATTGTGACCGCACTCTATTTTAAGGTTATGAATATAGACCCCAAGAACCCAAGCATGGAGGGGCGGGACAAGTTCATCCTCTCAAAGGGTCATGCAGCACCGGTGCAGTATGCGGCACTGGCGGAACGCGGATATTTCAGCCCGGAGGATATGATGAGCCTTCGTAAGCTCGGAAGCCCCTTCCAGGGTCACCCCAACCGCGACAAAATTCCCGGAATCGAGATGTCAACAGGCTCGCTAGGACAGGGCTTTGCCGTTTCGGTGGGCATGGCACTGGCAGGCAAGCTCGACGAGGCGCAGGGAAAGAAAAGCGGCAGAATCTATGTGCTGCTGGGAGACGGCGAGCTCCAGGAGGGACTTATCTGGGAGGCTGCAATGTCGGCGGGACATTACGGCTTGGACAACCTCTGCGTCATCGTTGACTGGAACGGTTTGCAGATAGACGGCAAAAACGAAGATGTCATGACGGTGACTCCGATAGATGACAAATTCAAAGCGTTCGGCTTCAATGTTCTGACGATAGACGGCCACGATTTCGCACAGATTTTCGACGCATTCGACAAGGCTGCCGAATGTAAGGGCAAGCCTACGGCAATCATAGCAAAGACCAACAAGGGCAGAGGTGTTTCGTTCATGCAGGACAATGCCGGCTGGCACGGCAAGGCTCCTAAGGAGGACGAAGCAAGACAGGCGGTAGCAGAACTCGGAGGTGAATGGTAATGGCATTTAATACAGCAAATGCACCGGCACAGGTCGGTGAGAAGATGGCAACAAGACAGGCATACGGCAAAGCACTCGTGGAGCTAGGCGCAGAAAACCCGAGGCTCGTGGTGATGGATGCAGACCTTTCAAAATCAACCATGACAGCGGAATTTGCGAAGGCATATCCCGAAAGATTTTTCAATATGGGCATTGCGGAGCAAAATCTGTATGCAGCTGCGTGCGGACTGGCGCTTTCCGGCAAGGTAGTGTGTGCAAGCACCTTTGCAATGTTTGCGGCAGGCAGAGCCTTTGAAATAATCAGAAACTCCATCGGATACACCCATGCGAATGTCAAGATATGTGCGACCCATGCCGGAATTACGGTAGGTGAGGACGGTGCAAGCCATCAGACCTTTGAAGATATTGCACTTATGAGAACTATACCGGGCATGACGGTGCTCAATCCGTCAGACGGCAACTCAGCAGCGGCTCTGATTCGCGCTGCGGTGGAGTTCGATGGACCTGCGTACATAAGACTGGGCAGAGCTGCGGTACCGACCTTCTATTCGGCTGAGGAAGCGGCAAAGCTCCAAATCGGAAAAGCAGCAACGCTTCGCGAGGGCAAAAAAGCCGACGGTGCGAATGCAGACCTGACGATAATAGCTACGGGAATTATGGTAAGCGAGGCGATGGAGGCGGCGGCAGAGCTTTCCGAAAAGCACGGCATACAGGCTCGTGTTCTCGATATGCACACCATCAAGCCTATAGATGCCGAGGCGATAGTCAAGGCGGCAGCCGAGACGGGCTGTATAGTGACTGCGGAGGAGCACTCCGTAATAGGTGGACTCGGTTCTGCGGTTGCCGAGGTCGTAAGCACACATTGCCCCGCAAAAATGTATATGGTAGGTCAGAGGGACAGCTTCGGAGAGTCCGGAAAGCCTGACGAACTCAAGAAAAAATACGGTATGACAGCAGCAGATATAGTTGAAGGGGCACTTACGCTGCTGAAATAGAGCGAAAATCGTCTAACTACAATTTTAGGGTATGGGATTATGGAAAATATTTTAGAAAGCATTTCTGAAAATTTGAGCTTGCAAGTACTTTACACAGGGCCGGTGCGGTGGATATTCGCCGCACTCGGCTTGTATATTTTGGTGCGCTCGATAGCCTCGCTGATAAGGGCGAAAAATCCTGCGGAGGTATGGGCATATATGAATATGCGCACATATCGGCAGGATTCGCAGGGGAATACGGTGATAGCTTCTGAGGAGAGTCTGCCCGTGACACATTGGGAAAATGTAATCGGCAGGGCAAAAAGCTGCGATATTCGTTCCCGGGATCCGGCAATGTCCCGAAATCACGGCATTCTTATGCGCGACACGGCGGATGCGGACGGCACATGGCAGTATCGAGATTTGGGCTCAAAAAACGGTACATATCTTAACGACATTCTGATAAGCCGCAGCGGTGAGCTCGGTCCGTATTTGAAGCTCAAATACGGCGATGTGCTTCGTACCGGGCTTACCGAGTTTACCCTCATTCCTATAAGCCTCGAGGAAAAAAATAACAATTTGGCAATGCGAAAAAGCGACACCGAGCTTATGAGTGCAGGACCGAGCCTTGCAGCCTTGACCTTATTTCAAATCCTGACGGTTTTTCAGCTTTGGATATCGGTCGGCAGCGAAGCGCTCTCGGATATACTGCTTTCGTTCGGAGGACTGTGCGTGCTTATGTGGATATATATGCTCGTGCTCAAGGCGACGGGAAGAACGGCGGTAGAGATGGAGACAATAGGCTTTCTGCTGACAACGCTGAGTCTTGCGGTGGTAGCCGCCTCTGCGCCCGACAGGCTGCTGAAGCAATTTGCGGCAGCGGCAATCGGAATCGCAGTGATGTTTGTGATGTGCATAACGCTCAGAAATTTGAAAAGGGCAAAAAAGCTGCGTTGGTTGCTGCTTGCGGCTGCAGTCTTGCTTTTGCTCGCAAACCTGGCAATAGGCAGCTTCAGCTACGGGGCAAGGAACTGGATACAGCTCGGGAGCCTCAGCCTTCAGCCGTCAGAGCTTGTAAAGCTCGCCTTTATCTGGATAGGCGCAGGAACGCTGGATGAGCTTTTTGAAAAGAGAAATCTGCTCGTTTTCATCCTCTTTTCGGCATTTTGCTTTGTCGCACTGGGATTGATGGGCGACTTCGGTACGGCAATAATTTTCTTTGTTACATTTTTGATTATTTCTTTCCTGCGCAGCGGCGATTTTTCAAAGCTCGTTTTGATGGTTGGTGTTGCTGCGGCGGGCGGCTTCCTCATACTCAAGTTTAAGCCTTACATAGCGACGAGGTTTGCCACATGGGGACATATATGGGAGCCTGCTGTGGTAGATGCGGCAGGCTATCAGCAGAGCCGCACACTCTCGGCAGCAGCAAGCGGCGGCTTGGTCGGAGTAGGCGGGGGTAACGGCTGGCTAAGCGAGCTTCCGGCAGCGGATACAGATATGGTTTTTGGCATATTGATTGAGGAATGGGGCTTGATCATTGCAGCCTTGGCGGTGCTTTCGATTGTAACGCTTTCGTTTTTTGCTGTTCGCTCGATTATGGCGGGTCGCTCGACCTTTTACACGATAGCCGCCTGCGGAGCGATGAGTATGCTCGTATTCCAGACTATGCTCAACGTTTTCGGCTGCACGGATCTTCTTCCGTTTACGGGTGTGACCTTCCCATTTGTGTCCAACGGAGGCACAAGCATGATAGTCTCGTGGGCGCTGCTTGCATTTTTGAAGGCTGCTGATACAAGAGAAAGGGCGAGCCTGGCGGTTAAGGGAGGCGGTCGTATATGAAAAAGCTGGAGAAACGCGCTTTGCTGTGCCTTGCCTTGGTTGCGGTATTGGCATTAGGCTTGATATTTTTTATCGCAAGGCTTGAGCTTAACGCTGCGCAGTGGGCAGGCTTCTATGCCAACCGTCACGTGTACGAAAGCGGAAGGCTCGCCGTAGGAAGCGTGTATGATCGCAACGGAAAGCTGCTATTGAAAAATACCGAGGACGGGATAAAATACAATTCAGACGAGCTGATAAGACGAGCTACGCTCCATGCCGCAGGAGACCCCGGCAGCAATATCGCAAGCGGAGCAAATGTCGCCTTCAAGAGCAGGCTCATAGGCTACAATTTTGTGAGCGGAACGGGCGGAATAATGAGCGGCGGCTCCGCAAGCGGCTCAAGGCTGAAGCTGACGATAGATGCAAAGGTCAGCCGCAGTGCGTATGAGGCTCTTGCAGGCAGAAACGGACTGGTGGGCGTGTATAATTACAAGAACGGCGAGATAATATGCATGGTCAGCACACCGAGCCTCGACCCGGGAGAAAATGGCGAGAGAGCTATAAAAAATCCGCTTCCGGGAACCTATATGAACAAGCTCTTTTCTGCGACAATGACACCGGGCTCAATATTCAAGCTTGTGACTACGGCGGCAGCCCTTGAAAACATAGACGGCTTGGATAAATGGAGCTACAAATGCACAGGCAGCCTTGAGGTAGGCGGTGACAGGATTACCTGTCCGAGGACTCACGGAGCCGTAGATATATACGGGGCGCTTGCCAACTCGTGCAACTGTGCGTATGCGACACTGGCAATGCAGCTCGGCGGCGAGACCTTGGCGGAATACACCAAGCTGCTCGGACTTGAAAGCGAGTATGATATAGACGGAATAAAATCAGCAAGGGGAAGCTTCAGCTTTGACAGTGCAGAGGTAAACATAGCGTGGGCGGGCATAGGTCAGTTTGAGGATCAGCTCAATCCGCTCTCTATGATGGTTTATATGGGGGCAATAGCCGGCAAGGGCAGTGCTGCGCGCCCTGTGCTTTTGAAGGACGAGTCGATTTTGGATAAAGGCACGGAGCTTATCGGAGAGGAGCCTGATACGCCGACAGCAGGCAGCATCAAGCTTTTGAAGGCAAAAACAGCGGCAAAGCTTTCTGATATGATGCGCAACAATGTGAAGATAACATACGGAGAGAACAATTTCACGGATTTGGAGCTTCGTGCAAAGTCGGGAACGGCAGAGGTCGGCGGCGGAAAAGCTCCGCATAGCTGGTTTTGCGGCTTTTCGGGAGATTATGCTTTTATAGTATGCGTAGAAAACGGAGGCTACGGCTCATCGGTTGCCGGACCTGTAGCAAACAAGGTATTGCAATATATGAAGGATGAGGGCTACAGCGCGGGTGAGACAAAATAAGCTAGGTCCAAGTATGCACAAGGCGAAGAAGGGCAAAAAAAGAGGAGAAAAAATGGAAGCTGTAATTATTACAGGCTTGTCGGGAGCAGGCAAGACAAAGGCGGCAGATTGGTTTGAGGACAAAGGATATTACTGCATTGATAATATGCCGCCGGCGCTGATAAAAAACTTCATAGATTTGAGCCTTACAGGCGCAAAGGATGTAAAGAAGGCAGCCTTTGTAATAGATGTCAGAGGCGGATTGTTCTTTGATGATTTGAAAGCGAACATCGCTGCGCTTGAGAAGGACGAGAATGTTGACTTTAAGCTTTTGTTTATCGAGGCCTCAAACGAGGTGCTGCTGAGAAGATACAAGGAGACTCGCCGCGCACACCCCCTGTCCGCAGGAATGATTTCGCTGGAGATCATCGAGGAGGAAAGAACAAGACTTGCGGAGCTCAGAGCGCAGGCAAGCTACATCATAGACACATCGGCGCTCAAGGTGGCTGAGCTGAACTCTGAGCTTGACAGACTTTTCACAGACAAAACGCATCGTTCCGCTTTTGTTCTGAATATAATGTCCTTCGGCTACAAGCACGGAGTGCCGCCGGAGGCTGACTGGCTTATGGATGTCCGCTTTATACCGAATCCGTACTATGTGCCCAGCCTCAAGAACCTGACCGGCAACAACAAAAAGGTGTCAAGCTATGTGCTCAAGCAGGATGTTACGCGCGAATTTGTAAGCAGGATGAGCGAGCTGCTGCGCAGGCTGATACCCTCATACATCAAGGAAGGCAAATACAGCCTTACAGTGGCGTTCGGCTGTACCGGAGGTCATCACCGCTCGGTAGCCGTTGCCAACGAAATTCATAGAATTTTCGCCGAGGAAGGTATGAGAGTGACGATAGAACACAGAGATTTGTAGAAAGCTCTGTTTTATGGTTTAATACAAAAAATTATGGCCAAAATATACCGAAATATCCTGTAGGAGTGACGGCTATGGAGATAAAAGAGCTTATTATTTGAATCAGTTAATAAAACGCCAAAACAATGGTCTGATTAAGATTGTTACAGCAGGAAAAAGAATTGCGATAAACACTTGAATATCTATTGACGAGATGGTATAATGCTCGTATGGGTGCGATTTGCGTGCCGTTATTAGTAATTATTTTGTTTGGGAAAATGAAATAAAAAAGGAGATTGATTGAAATGGACAAATTGATTATCAGTGCATGCATTTGCGGTGCAGAAGTAACAAAGGAAAACAACCCGGCAGTTCCTTACACTGTAGAAGAAGTTGTTAGAGAGGCAAAGTCTGCTTATGATGCAGGTGCAGCTTTAATTCACCTTCACGTTAGATGGGATGACGGTACTCCGACACAGGATAAGGGCAGATTCCAGGAAATGGTTGACGCTATCAGAAAAGAGTGCCCTGATGTTATCATTCAGCCTTCAACAGGCGGTGCTGTAGGTATGACTGACCTCGAAAGATTACAGTCAACAGAAATCACTCCGACACCTGAAATGGCTACATTAGACTGTGGTACTTGCAACTTCGGCGGAGATGAAATCTTTATCAATACTGACAACACGATCGCTAACTTCGGCGACATTATGCAGGAAAGAGGCATCAAGCCTGAATGTGAGGTATTTGACAAGGGTATGATCGACTTAGCTCTCAAGGCTGCTAAGAAGGGCCACATCAAATATCCTATCCACTTCGACTTCGTACTCGGCGTTCAGATGACTGCTACAGTTCGCGACCTCGTTATCATGGCTACTTCCATCCCTGCTGACTCCACTTGGACAGCAACAGGTATCGGCAAGAACGCATGGGGAATCGCAGCAGCTACAATCGCTATGGGCGGACACGTTCGTGTAGGCTTTGAGGATAACGTATATATGTCCAAGGGCGTTTTGGCTAAGTCCAACGGCGAAATGGTAGAAAGAGTTGTTCAGATGGCTAAATTACTCAACAGAGAGGTTGCAACTCCTGCTGAAGCAAGAGAAATCTTAGGCTTGGCTCCACTGAAATAGCTTTCTCTTATACCGAGGCTATGAGCTTTCGGTACTACAGATACATAACGAAGCTTGAAGGAGCGACCCGAAGGGGCCGCTCCTTATAAATATACAGGAGGATTTTTATGTCGTTTGCATCAGACACCAAAAATGAGCTTGCCAGACTTGAACCGGAAAAGAAATGCTGTATGCTTGCGGAGATATCCGGCTTTTTGCGCGTGGCAGGCAGCATCGGGCTTGTGGGTCTGGGCAAATTCAAAATCAGAATAACCACCGAAAACGCGGCGGTAGCCAGACACTACAAAAGGCTCCTGCAGGACTATTTTGGCATAGAGACCAAGCTGGAAATAAGCGAGGGCAAGGCTGTAGGCAAGGCGAGGGGCACAAAAAAATACGCCTACGGCATTACAATCGACGAGGAAAATTTGAGTGAGCAGATACTCAGAGAGACCGGGATGCTTTTGATAAAAGAGGGGAACAACTATTTTTCGGACGGAATATACGGCGGAATAGTACGCACAAGGTGCTGCAAGAAGGCATACCTGAAGGGCGTGTTTATGGGTGCGGGAACGATGAGCGATCCGGAAAAGAGCTACGACCTGGAGTTTGTCCTGAATACAGAGACGATGGCACAGGATTTGAAAAGGCTTATAAATTCCTTCGTTGATCTGAGCTGCAAAACGGTTAAGCGAGGCAAGCGCTACATCGTTTATATGAAAAAGGCGGATCATATACGTGACACCCTCGCAATAATGGGTGCCAGCAATCAAGTGTTCAGTATGGAGGAGACCCGGATAAAAAAATCAATGGTCAACTCCGCAAAGCGCAGCGTCAACTGCGATAATGCCAACATGGACAGGAGCATAGAGGCATCCATGAAGCAGATAGCCGCAATAAAAAAGCTGGATGCCGCAATCGGCTTATCCGCATTGCCGGAAAAGCTGAGACAGACAGCACAGCTAAGACTGGAAAATCCGGATTTTTCAATCGCTGCTCTCGGAGAGCTCTGCGATCCACCGCTGAAGAAGTCGGGCATAAACAATCGTATAAAGAAAATTGAGGAATTGGCTGCGAAGCTCTGATGTCACCGGAGACTTCGCCGAAGGAAAGGACAAAGCATCACGGATGATAAGAGACATAAAGCTATACAATGACTGGGACGGAGTGCTGGCACAGGAATTTGAGAAGGATTATTACTCAAGGCTTGACAGCTTTCTGGAGGATGAGTACGAAAATAACAGCGTGTATCCGCCAAAGGAGGAGATTTTCAATGCTTTGAAATTTTCCGCATATGAGGATACGAAGGCGGTGATTCTCGGGCAGGATCCATATCATCAGCCGGGACAGGCACACGGGCTGTGTTTTTCGGTCAACAAGGGAATCAAGCAGCCGCCGTCGCTGCTGAACATATATAAGGAACTGAAGCAGGATATGGGGATTGAGCCTCCGCAGCACGGCTGCCTTGCCTCGTGGGCGGAGCAGGGTGTTCTGCTGCTCAACACGGTGCTGACGGTACGCGACAGTCAGCCAAACTCACATAAGGGAAGGGGCTGGGAGCAATTTACGGATGCTGTGATAGAGAAATTGAACGAGCGCGAAAAACCGCTGGTATTTATACTTTGGGGCGCAAATGCGAGGGCGAAGCTGGAAATGCTCACAAGCAGCAGACATTTGATACTGACGGGCGCGCATCCAAGTCCGCTTTCGGCACATACGGGCTTCTTCGGCGGTGCATATTTCAGCCGCACAAACAGGTTTCTGGAGCTTAACGGGCAGACACCGATAGATTGGGTGCTATAGCCGGGGGTCCGGCATAGGAATAGCATTGAATACAGACCTCAGTGCTTGTCCTGCTCAAACAGGAAGGTGCGTTGCACGTATATCTTTGAGGCAAAGGACAAGGCGAAATTTTCCATAAGGTATTTGTTGTCTCTGCCGGGAATTTCCTCGTTACTGATGCAGACCTTGCCGGCAAATACATTTGTAATTGCTGTCTCCATAGCCTCACAGAAGCGATTGTAGGTGAGCTCCGGAGCCTCAAGGCTGATACCGAGCTTGATAAGCTTGCCTATTTCCTCGGTTGAGTAGCAGCTTTTCAAAATATATACGACCAGTATCATCGCAAGCGAAAGTCGCGGATATTTCTTGTTGACAGGTGCATCTACGATTTTTGCTTTGACATAGTTATTTACCATGCTTTTTGTTAGGGGAGCAGCGCCTACAGTCGCAAAGAAGGAGCCAAGTGAGCTGTCAACAAAGCCAATGACCTGATCCATATACAGGTCAATGGATGGAAGCTCGTTCCATCGCGGTATGCGGAAGTCGCCTGCGATGTATTCTGACTGTAAAACATCTTGTTTTTTCATAAGTTCACCTCTCATAAATCGTCAAAAGGTATTTTACCACGTACAAAAGCTAATGTAAAGCTTGACATTACAAAGCGCACGTGTTAATCTAGTATTGAAAACTAGCTAATGTTAAGAAAGCGTATATCTATTTTAATAAGAGCAAATGCTAAGGTATAAAGGAGAAAGATCCATGAACTATCAAGAACAGAAGCAATTTGAGCTGAAAAGAGCCGAGGAATTTATTGCAGGCATAAACGCAATGAAGGATCCGGAAATCAAGTACAAGGTAAGCCATCCGATTACAGACCTGAAGGATATGATGAACAAGAGCGTCGAAAGATACGGCAGAGAGCACATTGCTTTCAAGCAGCGTTTTGAAAAAAACGAGCCGTTCAGAGAGATAAGCTTCGGTCAGACTCTCGACGACTTGAACGCTCTGGGCACTGCCCTTATAAAGCACGGGCTCAAGGACAAGAGAGTTGCGGTAATCGGAGACAACTGCTACCAATGGGCGTCCTCCTATCTTGCAATCACCTGTGGTCTGGGTATTGCTGTTCCGCTTGACAAGGAGCTGGGTGCTCCGGAGCTTGAGCAGCTCATTGCAGAGGCTGAGGTAGAGGGAATACTTTTCACCAGGAAGTTTCTTCCGATGTTCACCGAGATCAAGAAAAAGGGAACAACAAGACTGAGCACGCTCGTGAACCTGAATGCAGACAGCGAGGCAGACGGTGTGCTTTCGTGGTCGGAGCTTATCGAGGAGGGCAAAAGGCTCATTGCGGGCGGTGATCGTTCGTATTTGGATGCGGAGATGTACCCGGACGAAATGGGGGTGCTGCTGTTCACCTCCGGCACTACGGGGATAGCAAAGGGCGTAATGCTTTCTCAGACAAATATCTGCTGTGACCTGATGAGCGCACCGACCTTGCTTGACACCAACGAAAGAGATACATTTTTCAGCGTGTTGCCGCTGCATCATACCTATGAATGCACCTGCGGCTTCCTGATGCCTATGTACAAGGGCTCGTGCATAGCTTATTGCGAGGGTCTGAAATATATACAAAAGAATTTGCAGGAGCTGAAGCCGACCTTCTTCCTTGGTGTTCCGCTGATTTTTGAAATGCTTTACAAGGCAATCTGGAAAAATATCCGCAAGCAGGGCAAGGAGGAGAGCGTAAAGAAGGTTCTCAAGCTGAACAGGCTGACTTCAAAGGTAGGCATAAATCTGAATAAAATATTCCTCAAGGATATACTCAAGGTGTTCGGCGGCAATATGGATATGATAATTGCGGGTGGTGCTGCAATCGACCCACAAATACTGCAATTCTTCCGCGATTTGGGAATAGTGGCATTGCAGGGCTATGGCTTGACTGAGTGTGCACCTATGGCAGCTCTCAATCACGACCTTACTCCGAGAAACGATTCCGTAGGTCACGTGCTTCCGGGAGTAGAGGTCAAAATCGTGGATGCCGACGAGGACGGAATAGGTGAGATTTGTCTCAAGGGACCGAACGTGATGATGGGCTATTACAATATGCCGGAGGAGACAGCAAAGGTTCTGAAGGACGGCTGGTTCCACACGGGCGACCTCGGATATACCGATGGACCGCATATTTACATTACGGGCAGAAAGAAAAATGTCATCATTACCAAGAACGGCAAAAATGTCTTCCCTGAGGAGCTCGAGTACCTGCTTGGCAAGCTCAGCATTGTGTCAGAAAGTATGGTATGGGCAGCACAGGATGAAACAGGTGCGGACGATGTGATAGTTGCCACCATCAAGCCGGATATGGAGGAGGCAGAAGCAGCAATAGGCAAGGAGGCGGCGGCCGACACGGCGCAGCTCGAGAAGCTTTTATGGCTTGAGATTGATAAGATCAACGAGGGGCTTCCTTTCTTCAAGAAAATCAAGAGAATCAATGTCCGCCAAGAGGAATTTGAAAAAACGACGGCAAAAAAGATCAAACGTTTCGTAGAATCCAATAAACAAAAATAAACGCAGACAATTCCTTCAGTCAGCCCCGCTGACAGCTCCTCTTGGGCATCAAGGGAAGCCAAGAATAGCGAAAAATCTCTCTCTTGCGAGGGAGATTT
>CAZQSP010000020.1:0-14426 GCA_964596085.1 uncultured Oscillospiraceae bacterium | reverse complement strand
CCTTTCCCTAACCTCTCGCATGAGCCATTAGGTTTGAAATAGTTATAAAAAAGGTGTATACCTTAATTATCAATAATTAGTGTTTTTTTATTGTTGCTTATTTGTTTACAGCATCCTTTAAAGCTTTACCTGCTTTGAATACAGGAGCCTTGGAAGCTTCGATTTCGATAACTTCTTCAGGTTTTCTAGGGTTTCTGCCCTGTCTTGCTTTTCTTTCTCTTGTTTCAAATGTACCAAATCCGATAAGCTGTACCTTGTCTCCGCCTACCAATGCTTCTTCGATACTTGCAACCATGGCATTGATTGCAACCTCTGCCTCCTTCTTTGTAAATCCTGTTTTTTCTGCAACTGCAGCTACTAATTCAGCCTTATTCATTTTTAGTCCTCCTTTTAATATAGTAAAAAAATAAATTCAATCATGCCTACATATCGGTGTGCTCCGATTTCTTTGCCTCTTCCCAAAGCATATCCATCTCCGATAATGTCATTTCTGTCAAGTTTTTACCGATGGACTCGGCTTGTCCTTCTATATATCCGAATCGTCTGATAAACTTTTCGGTAGTATTGTTCAATGCCTGCTCGGGGTCGACATCTAAAAATCTGGCAACATTTACGCACGAAAAAAGTAAATCTCCCAGTTCTTCTTCTATGCCCTGCCTCGACATTGTTTTACATTCGTAACACTCCGTAAGCTCCAGCCTCTCTTCGTCAACCTTATTCAATGCTTCGGAAACATCATCCCAATCAAAGCCAACATCCGCAGCCTTCTTTTGTATTTTAAATGCACGCATCAATGCCGGCAAAGCCCTAGGCACTCTCTGCAAACGAGAAGTATAAGTTTGCTCATTCTTCTCTTTTACCTTGATATTTTCCCATTTTTCAAGCACTTTGTCAATAGATTTTGTATTATTATTTCCCGTTTCTTTCAAAAAAACATGAGGATGTCTGCGTATCATTTTCTCACATTCTTCATTTATGACATCAGTCAGGTCAAATTTCCCGTCCTCCTCTGCCAGCTTTGCATGGAAAATAATCTGCAGCAGAACATCTCCGAGCTCCTCTCGCATATTCTCTGAGTCGCTGTTATCAATGGCCTCGACCAGCTCATATGCTTCCTCAAGCATCCCTGTTCTGAGGCTTTCGTGTGTCTGCACCCTGTCCCATGGGCACTCTGCCCTTAGTATGCCGACGATCTCGGATAATCTTGCCGTTGCGCTCATCTCGTCTGTTGCCGCCTCGATAAGCCGCAAGTATTCATCTCTTATTTCTGTACCCATAGCTCCTCCTGCCTCTGTTTGTGTATTTGCTTGCCGCTTTTGTACAAGCGGTCAGGCTTTCTCCGCTTCGAGTCTACTTAACAAGCCTATTTATTATTTTTACGAGCTTGTCACCCTTAGGCAGCCTTGCCACCTCATCCACGGTAATCGCCTTTACGACAAACATCAGTATAATATATACCACGACTCCCACGCAAACGGCAAGCAGTGTCGATATGAGATTGCTCGCAGTTACAAGGAAAATCAGCTTATAGCTCGCATATGCCGCCACACCCATCAAAGCCGAGGCAAGTGCCGGCTTGCCGTAGGTCATCATAAAATCAAATTTTACATTTGTGCACTTTTTCAGGTATGCTGTGTTCAGCACCGTAGCTATTATATATGCGGCTATAGTTCCGAGCGGTCCGCCGTTCACGTTGATAGGCCTTATTCCAACCAATATATATGTCAGTACCAGCTTTGCCAAGGAGCCTATTGCCAGGTTCTTTACCGGCACCGTCTGCTTGTCTACACCCTGCAGTGCACCCGTCAAGGTCTGTAGTGCCGACATAAACACTATGCCTATGCACATAAGGCGCAGCGTTGGCACTGAGGCAGTCGCTTCAGCAAGCTGCATAGGGTACAGCATATGGAGTATCGGCTCGGCCAGCGCAAACATTCCGACAGCGCACGGAAAGCTGATAAGCATTGCAGCTCTCATCCCCAGCTTGCTCGTTTCCCTCACGTCTCGCATATTGCCGAGGCTGTATGCTGCGGCAATAGCCGGAACCAAGCTCATCACTACGGCCTGCGTAAATGCCTGCGGCATACCTATAAGTGAATTGCAATATCCTCCGAGCCTGCCCCAAAGTATTTTTGACTCTACAAGGCTCCAGCCGCTCGCCTGCAAACGGCGCATAACGACCGCACTGTCTATCGTCTCCATAAGCGGCAGTATGGAGGCTCCTATGGTAATGGGTATCGCTATTGCCAAAATACGTTTGACTATCCATCCCGTGTCCTCCAAATGCTCCTTTGGCTTGCTTCTCTGTATCCTTGCTCTTATGGATGGCAGATTCAAAAGATATATGGCGATTATTACAAGCAGTCCCGCAGCAGCACCCGCCGTGCAGCCAAAGGTTGCGCCGGCATTGGTAGCCTCAAGTCCCGTAGGAATCAGATAGTACGCGAGTGCCAATCCGACAATTACACGAAAAAGCTGTTCAAAGAACTGCGAAAGTGCTGTCGGATTCATATTCTGTCTGCCTTGGAAGTAGCCTCTGTATGCCGACATCAGCGGTACAAAAAAAAGCGAGGGTGCTATTGCCTGAAGCGAGAGGCTTGTTCCGGGATTTTTCAGCACGGCATCCTCTATAAAGCCTGCTCCGAGGTGCACAATCATAAACGAAACAAAGCCGAAGGCAGCCATCAGCCACAGCGAGGTATGGAAAACCTTATGTGCTCCGCCGTAATTTCCTATTACTGTTCGCTCCGACACCATCTTTGAGATGGCGACAGGGATTCCCGCCGTGGAAATCGTGAGGAAGAACACATAAATCGGATATACCGAGCTGTAATATGAAATTCCCTCTGCACCTATCCAGTTGGTAAGCGGCAATCTGAAGAACATCCCCATTACCTTGACCAGTATTCCGGCGATGCCCAGTATTGCTGCGCCCTTCAAAAATTTATTTCCTGCCATATCTCAGACCTTTCTTTTGCTATGTTATTCCTACGAGGCAGATATCGCAGCTACGTCCTGCCTCTGTGCGGCTATATCCGACCGAGCTGCTCCACAATCCTTGCCGTAGCAGCGTTGGCTTCTCTTATTGTACGGCATATATCAATGGTGGTATATTCTCCGTTTTCGTACAGAGGCTCTCCGTCTACAAGTGTCATTACGATGTCGGTGCCGGATGCCGAATAAACGAGATTGTTCAGCAAATTATGCACCGGATACATATTCGGCTTGTCGATGTCCACCACTATCAGATCTGCTTTGAAGCCCTCCTTGAGCAAACCGCAGTCATCCCTGCCCTGCCCCAGTGCTCCGCCGCGCGTAGCCGCATACAGCGTTTGCTTTGGGGTAACGGCAGTCGGGTCGTTGAACATCATTTTTGATGCCATGGCAAAGCATTTCATTTCTTCAAAGAAATTCAAGCTGTTGTTGCTTGCCACACTGTCCGTTCCGATTGCTACGTTTATTCCTCTGTTCAGAAGCTCCGGTACATTGCAAACACCGCTCGACAGCTTCATATTGCTTATCGGATTCGAGGCTACCGTAACGCCCTTTTCCTTGAGTATATCAAAGTCCTCACCCTCAAGCCATACGCAGTGCGCGGCAGTTGTCGGAATCTCGAGTGCACCCAGGTCTCTAAAATATGCAATCGGGGTTTTCCCGTATTTTTTCTTACATTCCTCGTGCTCCGTCCTGCTTTCGGAGGCATGAATATGCAGTCTTGTGCCGACCTCGCTGCCGTATTGAGCAACCGCTCTTACAGTCTCAGGAGCCGAGGTGTATTCTGCGTGGATGCTCACATCCATCTTTATTCTTCCGTTGTACGCGTTATGATATGCCTCAAAGCAGCTTTTCATCTCCTGCATTGATGGCAGCCTCCACAAATCATCCTCGGAGGAGCCCACTATTGCCCTGGAAATATTTGCTTTCATATGAGCATCGCCTGTTGCAGCTACCATATCATCTATAAAATAGTACATATCTGATGTGGATACAATTCCGAAGCGCAGCGATTCCGCCATCGTAAGCATTGTACCCCAATAGACCGCGTTGCTGTCCAGCTTATCCTCAAACGGAAATATCTTGATGTTCAGCCAATCCTGCAATGCAAGGTTCTCACCGTAGCCTCTCATCAGTGCCATAGGCGAATGTCCATGCGAGTTATAAAATCCGCACATAAGCAGCTTGCCTTTTCCGTCATAGCTTCTGCCGTAGTCCTTTTGCGGCTCTGCCTCGCCGATATATTCTATGCGCTCGCCCTCGATTCCAACATACATATTTTGTTTTATTTCAAAATTTTCATCCAAAATCGTGATATTTCTAAAGAGCATTTTTTCCTCCCTCTTTATGCCAAAAGCACCGTAGATGTACATTCATCCTTATAGTATAACATATAATATGTGTTTTTTCCAAGTGGAAGAGCAAAAAAATCGTAAGAAGCTTTTTACTCTGCAAAATTCGCTCTGTAAGACTTTTGGCGTGTATATTTTTCCTACATCTACAGAAACTACTTCTACCGAACAAAATGGAGGAGAATTTGATGAAAGCTACAGGTATAGTCAGAAGAATCGACGATTTGGGCAGGGTTGTGGTTCCCAAGGAAATCAGAAGAGTCTTGCGCATCAGAGAGGGCGATCCTCTCGAAATTTATACAAGCAACGCAGGCGAGGTTATTCTAAAAAAATACTCTCCCATCAGCGAGCTGGGGCAATTTGCCGATGAATATGCACAGACCGTTTCAAAGGTGCTGGGCACAACTATCCTTGTTTCCGATACCGATCACGTCATTTCTGCTTGGGGTACGGACAAAAAGGAATATGCGGACAAGAAGGTGGACAACGAGCTTGACAGGATCATACAAAGCAAGAATCGTTACCTCAACGACTCCAAAATAGTGGTCCCCATTATCTCCCAGGGAGATCCGATAGGCTCTATTACCATCTTGCAGAAATCCGGCAAGGCACTCAGTGATGTTGAATTGAAGGCTGCCGAGATCGGTGCGGATTTTCTTGCGCGCCAAATGGAAAATTGACAAATGTGTGAAACACAGTAAAAGCCGGATTCCATATCAAATGAAATTCGGCTTTTGCCTATTCTATAAAAAAGCCTACTTTGCCTTCTTGCTGTCGTTGAGGAGCTCAAGCAGCTCCAAGCTGTCCGCAAGCATATGCTTTCTGTCCGTCGTCAATCTGATCATCGGCTCCACTCCTCCGTGAACAAATACTCGCCTTCCGAATTTCTCCGTAAGGTTGAACAGCGCATAGCCGCTGAGCGGATTCCTTGCGGCAAAGTCAAATACCATTTTAACCTGTGCGTTGTTCTTGGCTGTCAGCTTTGATGCGTTTGACGGCGGCATCAGCTCCTTAGACTCCTGATGTATCCTCGTTATCGAAAGCTCTCCTGCAAGGAAACGGGCGTGTGCGATTTTTATGAGGTTTATCGTAACGGGCGGTACATCTCCGAAACGGTCGAGCAGCTCGTCGATTATCTCAGCTTCATCGTCATAGCTTCGCACAAAAGCAATTTTTTTGTACATTTGAAGCTTGAGAGATTCGTTTTGGATATAGCTTTCCGGTATATATGCCGAAATCGGAAATTCGATGCTCGCCTCCTCCTTCTCCTCGTTGACTATCTCGCCCTGAAGCGCGCGAACCGCATTGTCTATCATCTTGCAATACAGCTCATATCCTATGTTCATCATATGCCCCGACTGTGCCGTGCCGAGCAGATTGCCCGCACCTCTTATCTCAAGATCGCGCATAGCCACCTTGAAGCCGGCTCCGAATTCGGTGAACTCCCGAATCGCCCTCAGCCGTTTTTCCGCAATCTCGGTCAAAACCTTGTCCTTCTGATACATCAGATATGCGTAGGCAACTCTGTTGGAACGTCCAACCCTGCCTCTGAGCTGATAGAGCTGCGAAAGTCCGTATCTGTCGGAGTCCATTATTATCATCGTATTTGCGTTCGGTATGTCAAGTCCAGATTCTATTATACTTGTCGCAACGAGGACATTGCTTTCACCGTTTATGAAGCCTGTCATAACACCTTCAAGCATATGCTCGTTCATCTGACCGTGACCTACGGCAACCGCAGCCTCAGGCACAAGCTCCTCTATGCGCTCAGCAATCCGCTGTATACCCTTGACACGGTTAAACACGACATATACCTGTCCGCCTCTGCCCAGCTCTCGCTCTATAATATCCTTGATGAGCATATCGTCCTGCTCCAGAACATAGGTCTGCACGGGATATCTTTCCTCAGGCGGCTCCTCTATCACGCTCATATCCTTGATTCCCGTCATGGACATATTCAAGGTTCTGGGTATAGGTGTTGCGGAAAGCGTCAGCACATCGACGTTTTTCTTCATTTTTTTGATGGTTTCCTTGTCCTCGACTCCGAAGCGCTGTTCCTCGTCCACCACCAAAAGTCCCAAGTCATTGAATTTGATATCCCCTGAGAGTAGGCGGTGTGTGCCTATAATCAAATCAACCTGCCCCTTTTGAAGCTCGTCGATGATTTTTTTCTGTTGTGCGGAGCTTCTGAACCTCGAAAGCAGCTCCACCTTGAACGGAAAGCGTTCAAAACGCTCTTTCAGTGTGTAGTAGTGCTGATTCGCCAGTATGGTCGTAGGCACCAAAAGTGCCGCCTGCTTGCCGTCTGATACACATTTGAACATTGCTCTTGCGGCAACCTCGGTTTTGCCGAAGCCCACATCGCCGCACAGCAGTCTGTCCATAGAAAACGGCTTTTCCATATCCCTTTTGATTTCTTCGACCGCACGAAGCTGGTCGCCTGTTTCCTCATACGGGAATGCCTCCTCAAATTCCCTCTGCCACACCGTATCCTGCGGAAAGGAATGTCCCGGCTGCATCTGCCGTTCTGCATAAAGATCTATCAGATCCTTTGCCATAACCGCAATGGCGGCTTTTGCCTTCGCCTTGGTTGCCTTCCACTCGCCGCCGCTGAGCTTGTTTATCCTTGGCACGGCTCCATCCGAGCCTATATATTTCTGAACGATATCCATTTGCTCCACGGGAACATACAGCATATCGTTTCCTGCGTATTTTATTTTGATATAGTCCTTCTTTTCGCCCTGTACATTGAGCTGCTCTATACCTATAAACCTTCCGATTCCGTGATTTTCGTGAACGACAAAATCGCCCTCCCGCATATCTGTAAAGGACTGTATTTTTGTACCCTTGCTCTTGAATTTCTTTTTTTTGCTTGTCTTATGGCTCGCAAAGATATCCGCCTCACATATATAGCACTTCCTTTCGCTTGGCAGGTCTATACCGGCTGTCAAGCTGCCTTTTTCAAAGCGAATTTTTTCCTCAAGCCCTATTCTCTGTACAAACTCCTTGAGGTTCTCAAGTCTCTCGTCTGAGGAGCAAACTATCGTAAGCTCATAATTCTTCTTTACATATGCCTTGAGCTCGGTCTCGAGTACATTCAGCTTGCCGTTGAACGAAAGCACCTGCCGTGTCTGAAGATTGTATACCTTGTCGAAGCTGTCAACACCCGAAATCTTCTTTGGAAACGGCGTAAAAACCGTCACGTTCGGCTGCTTGTAGGCTTTCCGAAAATCCGTCTCGTCCGATATGCAGACCGCATCCTTGGCTATTGCCTGGCCCCTTGCGAGCAGAAGCCTAAAATCCTCCCTCAGTTCCTCCGTGCGAAGCCTGAGAGTCTCCTCAACCCTGTCCGGATCGTCTATCATCAGACATCCATCTTCCATATAATCCCAGAGATACTCGCTTTTGTCATAGAAATAATGCAAATAGCTTTCGAGAAGCTGCATATTGGAAAGCTGCTCGATATATTCACAGATTTCATCAGCCGTGCGAATAAGCCTTTGTGAAAGCTCCTCATCCTTTTTCTCAAGCTCACCGGCAGCCTTGCCGTACTCTGCGCGCAGCTTCTGCGCTGCCCTTCGGAAAATTTCCTCATCATTGAGCATTTGCTCTGCCGGATATATCTCCACGTACTTCAGATTTTCGAGTGAGCGCTGACTGTCGGGGTCAAAGCTTCGTATCGAATCCAGCTCACTTCCAAAAAAATCCAGTCTGTACGGCTCCTGCGCATCGGGTGTGAAAATATCCACTATGCCTCCACGGACACTGAATTGACCTCTGAGCTCCGCAATTTCCGTTCGCTCGTAGCCAAGCTCCACCAGCCTGTGCTTCAGCTCATCAATTTCTATATTATCGCCCGTCTTTAGCTTCAGACATTTTTCTTCAAAAATGCTATGCGGCGTTATCTTTTTTATTGCAGCGGAAACAGGTGCTATTACAATCGTCGGTCGACCGCTTCTGAGAAGCTTCAGTGCCTTCAATCTTTGTATTAAGCTGTTGTGATCCTTCGCCGTATACCTCAGCAAAAATTGCTCCTCGGACGGAAGCACCACTATCTCCCTGTCTCCTACAAAAAAAGAAAGATCCAAAGCAAGTCTCTTTGCGCGCACGTCTGTTGCGACAATAATTATGCTCTGACTCTTTTCTTTTGCGAGATAAGCGGCAACCGGTGCCACACGGCTTTCGGATACTCCTGAAATATTAATCATTCTTTTCGTTTCCTTTTGCTTCACTCGAGTCCTCATTTTCAGCCTGTTGTTTTTTTTCTTTTTTCGGCCTTATATTGTACTCGTTCATCGCTTTATCTATTCCCTTTTCTATGATACATACCGCTGCTTTTGCGGCATTCGTGAGTGCAGCCTCCAAGGGCTCTTTTTCTTTTTTGCTTACCCCGCCTATGACATAATTCATCAGGTCAAGCTTTGTTTCACTGCCTATACCTACCCTTATACGCGGAAATCCGTCATCTCCGAGTAGATATACGATGTTTCTCATACCGTTATGCGTGCCGGCACTTCCTTTTTTTCTGAGCCTTATGCTGCCCGTCGGTATGTCTATGTCATCGTAAATGACTATGAGATTTTCTATGTCCTCTTTATAGAAATTCATAATCTCTGTCACTGACTGACCGCTGAGGTTCATAAAGGTCTGGGGCTTTACCAGCAGAGCCTTCTGCCCTGCGATTCTTCCCTCACCGACCAAAGCCTTGAACCTGAGCTTGTCAATCTTGATGCCATATTCCTCCGCTATAAGGTCTACGGCGATAAAGCCCATATTATGTCTTGTATTTTCGTATTTTTTCCCGGGATTGCCAAGCCCCACTATGATATACACCGTATAAATTCCTTTCCTCATAAAATAGTGCTGCCGCACATACAGCGGGCTGCAAAATGTTCTTTAGATAATTGCATACAGGCACAACTGAGAGCAGCTCCCTTCGGCTCTGCTCTCAGTTATGTTTCATATTACTATTTTTTTTATATAATCAATCAAACAGCACACTGATCGAGCCGTTTGTAAATACTCTCGTCATCGCCTCCGCGAACAGCGGTGCTACGGAGAGGAAGGTCATCTTTTCAAGCTTCTTTTCCTCCGGAAGCGGCACTGTATTAAGCAGTACCAGCTCCTCGATTGCAGAAGCCTCAAGCCTTTCAACCGCAGGGCCCGAAAGAACCGGGTGAGTTGCAGCCGCAAAAACAGCCTTTGCACCCAAATCCTTGATTGCGTTCGCCGCATTACAGATGGTTCCCGCAGTGTCTATCATATCGTCGATGATGATGCAGTTCTTGTTTTCTATATTGCCGATGATGTTCATAATCTCGCTCTTGTTAGGCTCAGGTCTTCTCTTGTCGATTATTGCAATCGGGCAGTTCAGCATCTCCGCAAGGTTTCTGGCTCTGGTAACGCTGCCGTGATCCGGAGAAACAACAACAAGATCCTCCATCTGCTTTTCCTTAAAGAATTTACCGAGAATAGGCATTCCCACAAGGTGATCCACGGGAATATCAAAATAACCTTGAATTTGATTTGCGTGAAGATCCATGGTCAAAACTCTGTCTGCGCCCGCTGCCATAATCAAGTCTGCCACCAGCTTTGCGGTAATCGGATCTCTTGCCTTTGCTTTTCTGTCCTGACGCGCATAGCCGTAATATGGTATTACCGCATTTATTCTGCCTGCCGAAGCTCGCTTCAGGGCATCAATCATAATAAGCAGCTCCATGAGATTGTCATTTACAGGATTTGAGGTCGATTGTACTATATAGACATCAATTCCTCTCACAGATTCCCAGATGTTTATGGAAATTTCACCGTCACTGAATTTTGTTACGGTTGCCTTTCCGAGCGGCTTGCCCATGATGTCCGCGATTTCCTTTGCAAGCTCAGGGTGTGAATTGCCCGCAAAAATTTTGTAGTCAGAAAATACTCCGCTTCTCACTGTTTCCTACCTCGTCTTTCTTTTTGTGTACACCGTTTTTTTTACTTTTTTCTTTTCAAAATCCCTTTTGCAGAAACCCATCCCTGCTTCTTTGTGGCGCGCGCTCTGGCAATATACAATGCATCACCCTCGACATCCTCTGTGACCGTGCTGCCTGCGGCGATATATGCTCCCTCGCCGACCCTTACGGGTGATACAAGATTGCTGTTGCAGCCTATAAACGCACCGTCTGCAACCTCTGAGCGGTATTTTGCACTTCCGTCGTAGTTCACGAAAACAACTCCGCAGCCCAGATTTACATTGCGGCCTACATCCGAATCCCCTATATATGTAAGATGTGCCGCCTTGGAGCCGTCGCCGAAGGTTGAATTTTTTATTTCTACAAAATCTCCCACCTTACAACCGGCTCCGACCCGACTTCCGGGTCTCATATATGCGAAAGGACCGACCTTGGTTCCTTCACCTATCTCACTTTCCGTAATGACGGAATTTTCGATCTCAACACCGTCGGCTATGAGCGAATCTGCAATGCGAGTGTTCTGTCTTATCACGCAGTTTTTTCCGATTACGGTTTTTCCCTCAAGCGTAACCATGGGACCAATTACCGTTCCCTCCCCGATCGTTACGCTGTCATCTATATATGCCGAAGCGATATCAACAAAGCTGACACCTGCCTGCATATGCTTCAAGGCAATATTCATACGCTGCTCTTGTGATTTGCTGTATTCGTTGAGCAATTCGTTTCTTTTTTCTTCCCGCTCCATACTCATCACCTCTGTTTTTTGAGGAGCATCTCACCGACCTTGTAAATATCTCCGGCTCCCATCGTTATGACCATGTCGCCCGGCTCTGCGTTTTCGCTTACATAATCCGCCATTTCCTCGAAGCTTTCTATGAACAAAACCTCTTTTTCCGGATGCTTTTCCTTGATACGCTCGGCAAGCTGTGCGGATGATATCTTGTATATATTCTTTTCTCTTGCTGCATAAATCTCCGCAAGTATCAATTTGTCTGCCTTGGAAAACGCCTCCGCAAAATCATCAAACAATGCCATCGTTCTGGTATAGGTATGAGGCTGGAACAGACACCAAAGCCTGTTATGCGGTACATTCTGCGATGCATCCAGTGTTGCCTTGATTTCTGTCGGGTGGTGCGCATAATCGTCAACGATTTTGACTCCTGCGGCGGTCGTTCCCACGATATCGAATCTTCTCTGTGTTCCGTGATAGCTCTCGAGAGTTTCCTTGATAAGCTCGGAAGGAACACCCAGCGTATGAGTGCAAGCAAAAGCCGCAAGCGCATTCAGTATGTTATGCTCTCCCGGTATGCAGAGCTGAACTCTGTTTATCAATACCCCCGCGTTGTACACATCAAATGACGGCATTCCGTTCTCGTCAAAACGAATGCTCCTTGCGCAATAATCACAGTTTTCGTTCAGGCCAAAGGTAATTACATTATCAAGCTCCTGTATTACGCGGTTTACAAACGGATTCGCATCGTAGGCTATGATTTTTCCCGTGCTCGGCACCAGGTGTGCAAACCTGTCAAACGAGCTTACGATATGATCTATGTCCTTGAAGTAGTCCAGATGATCCGAATCTATGTTCAGAATTATTTCCATCTTAGGCTTGAGGCTGAGGAAGCTGTCCATATATTCACAAGCCTCGGTTACAAAATACTTGCTGTTTCCCACCTTGACATTGCCGTTGATTTCCGCAAGATTGCCGCCTACCAGAATCGTAGGACTGAAAGCCGCACGATCCAAAATCAATGATACCATTGAGGTCGTCGTGGTCTTGCCGTGTGTTCCGGAAATTGCAATGCTGTTTTCGTATTTTTCCATTAGGAGTCCCAGCATCTCGGCTCTGCTCAAAACGGGAAGCTGCTTTTCTTTTGCTCTGACAAGCTCCGGATTGTCCTTGCCTACCGCCGCGGAGTATATCAGCAGCTCTGCATCCTCCACATTTTCGGCTCTGTGTCCTATAAATATCCTTGCGCCTGCTCTTGCAAGCTTTGCGGTCATCTCGGATTCCTTCATATCGGAGCCGGAAACCCTGTAGCCTTCTGACAGCAAAATTTCCGCAATCGCCGAAAGGCCTATTCCTCCGATACCGATGCAGTGTATATTTTTATATTGCTTTAAGTCGAACATCAATTCCTCCACCATCTGTGCTGCGGCGAGTCTTCGTGATTATATTTCCGTATTCGGGCTTTGCACCGCTCGTGCTTGCTCGCGCAGCTTTCTGTATCGCTATTAGTATAACACAAATTCAGAATTTGTGGACTACTAATTGACAAAAAAGCAAAAAAGAAATATGATAATTTCGCAGGCTGAACATTTTGGAGGTTTTTTTATGAAACGTACGGAAAGAGTCGGTGCAATTATCAAGCTTTTGAGCGATACACCGAATAAAATATACAGCTTGGCTTACTTCTGTGAGCTTTTCGGTGCCGCAAAGTCAAGCATAAGTGAGGATATCAAGGCTGCAAATGCAGCCCTGGCATTTACAGGCACAGGCTACCTGGAGACCTCAGCCGGAATCAAGGGTGGAGTTCGCTTTGTGCCGGATATTTCGGACAAGGCGGTGTCCGAATTGCAGAGAGAGTTTTGCGAAAGGCTTTGTGCCACCGACCGCCTGCTCGGAGGCAGCTTTATCTATACCTCCGATCTGTTTTATGACTCCCGGCTCATACAAGGGATTGCCTCTGTATTTGCTCGAAAATTCAGAGACAGCGGAGCTGACTATGTGGCAACAGTAGAAACAAAAGGTATCCCTCTTGCTGCGAGAGTCGCACATTTGATGAACCTTCCTCTTGTGATTATACGTCGCGAGGCAAAAATATCCGAGGGCTCAACGGTCAGCATCAACTATTTCAGCGGCTCATATGACAGAATCCAACGTATGTCTATGTCCAAGCGCGCCATAGTAAGCGGAAGTAAGGTCTTGATAATCGACGATTTTATGCGCGGCGGAGGAAGTGTTGTCGGAATTTCGGAGATGGTTG
The DNA here is from genome assembly GCA_964596085.1 of uncultured Oscillospiraceae bacterium. GTDB lineage: Bacteria > Bacillota > Clostridia > Peptostreptococcales > Anaerovoracaceae > CAG-238. Next base: position 1,139 of record CAZQSP010000020.1, on the reverse strand, counting down.
CGGAGTTCAACGCAAGCGTTGTCGGGGTTGGTGTCGCTATTGCCTCGCTCACGCCTGTCGAAAAAAAGCTCTCCTCATACACCTGCCTGGTCTATACCGACGATGGCAAGCAGCTTTCTGCCATACCCAATACCCACATTTTTTAGTTCCACATTATATATATTTTGTATATATTTTGCTTTTACGTTATGGCTATGGGTGTTTTTTGTTGGTTTTTTGCGTAGTTTTGTGGTTTTTTCAAATAATTTGGTATTTTTTGTTGTAAAATTTTTAACAATGTATTATAATGTAAATAAGCATGGAACGCTGATTAAATGCTGGAAAGGTGGTACAAAATGAATATTACAGATGTGAGACTCAGAAAGGTCGGCGAAGACGGAAAACTGAAGGCTATTGCCTCCGTTACTTTCGATGATGAATTTGTGGTTCACGATATCAAGGTGATCGACGGACAGAACGGTCTGTTCATAGCTATGCCTAGCAGAAAGATAGGCAGTGGTGAGTTCAGAGATGTTGCGCACCCACTTTCATCTGAAACCCGTAACAAAATCAGAGATGCTATATTCTCGGAATATGAGAAGACCTCTGATGAGGATACAGGCAGCGACTCGGAGGCTGATGTATAGTCAAGCTCCGATTGCACCAAATTGCAATCATTTAGTAATCACTTGTGCGTTCAACGTACAGTAAACAAAACAAAGGAGTGAAACGGACCGCGGCAGGCAAGGCTTGCCGTCCTGTGTTCACTCCTTTTGTTTTAAGCTTGATTTTCTTTATTCCGGATTAAATTGCATTCAGCTTCTCGATAAGATAGTCGGCAAACTCGCTGCATTTAGCTCCGTCCTTCGTTCCTGTTACCGTAAGCTTCTTTTCGACATCGCAGCATATATGCAATGCCTCTGCAAGCCTGTCTGCTTTCTTGCTAAAGCCTATGTGTCTGAGCAGCATTTCCGCTGCCTTGAAAATGCTTGACGGGTTTGCATAAGCTCCGAGTCCGTCCTCAATCATGCGCGGTGCGGAGCCGTGTATCGCCTCAAACATTGCATATCTGTCACCTATATTCGCACTCCCCGCAGTGCCTACGCCGCCCTGAATTTCGGCAGCCTCGTCTGTGATAATGTCGCCGTACAGATTAGGCA
>CAZQSP010000019.1:0-15080 GCA_964596085.1 uncultured Oscillospiraceae bacterium | reverse complement strand
TAAAAAACTCCATAAAGTTCTTTCCCATAATCGCACGGAGTCCGTTTACATTCCATGAAATCAGTTTCAAAGTCTTTCCGCCTCCACATTTGTTTTCGTATTTTCCGATTTTTGTGTACCTTCCGATGCAGTCGGCAGTCCCCGTTCGCGCATCATCTCTTCGCCCCAGTCGCTCAAAGCTTCAAGTATAGGCATCAGCTTATCGCAAAGCTCTGTTGTCGCATATTCAACCTTGACGGGAACCTCCATATATACCCTTCTGCTTACAAGTCCCTCCTCCTCAAGCTCTTTCAGCGATGCAGCAAGCACCGTATTGGATATCTTGTCCAGCTTTCGGCGCAGCTCGTTGTAGCGCAGCTTGCCTTGATTATTAAGTGCGCAAATAATCTGCATCTTCCACTTCCCGCCGATAATCGACATGGCGTAATTCAGCGGGCATTTTTCAAGGCACGGGCAGTCATAATGAGTCGCTATCATTTATCATTTCTCCTTAGATAAGTTTTTTCTTACCTGCTAATAATTTTTTGCGTTATTGCAGGCAGGAGCAAACACTACTATAATTATACCAAGTAACAAAAAAAGAGCAAGTATATTTTGTGCGATACTCATAGCTTTTCGCACGAGCTTGTGATACTAATAATTCAAAAGGAGACAACAATGGAAATTTATCTGCAAGGGCTGACCCTCGGCTTGGCATACTGCGCTCCGATCGGTCTGCAAAACCTTTTTCTTATCAATACCGCATTGACACAGCGTAGACGACGGGTTTATATAACGGTATTGATCATACTGTTCTTTGATATAACGCTGGGTATGGCGTGCTTCTTCGGTGTGGGTGCTATTATGAGTGCCTCCCCTATCCTGGAAATGCTCATACTCGGCATAGGCTCACTCATCGTTATCTGGATAGGTATAGGGCTTGTCCGTGCTCACGATACCATGGATACGAGCACCAAGGTCGATATTCCGATTGCAAAGGTAATCACGACCGCCTGTGTCGTAACCTGGTTCAACCCTCAGGCACTTATCGACGGCACGATGATGCTCGGAGCCTTCAAGGCTACACTGCCGGCAGGTACGGACTTTTTCTTTGCGGGCGGCTTTGCAAGTGCTTCTGTAATATGGTTCACCTCCGTAGCTACCATCGTTTCCCTGTTCAGCGCAAAATTCAACGACAGGGCACTGCGCATCATCAATGTTGTCTGCGGAATCGTCATAATCTTCTACGGACTCAAGCTTGCGTGGAGCTTTATCCAAATGCTGCTTCCTTACTTCGGATAGCGGTATTGTACCCATAATTATTATGCAGCAGGCGGCAGATAGTATCTATCTGCCGCCTGCTGCCGTCTGTGCTCCGCACCTGCTCTGCTTTGCTATACATATTTACGCATATATTTCAATGCATTCTTTTCGAGCCTGCTTACCTGTGCCTGACTTATTGAAATTTCCTCTGCCACCTCCATCTGAGTTTTACCTTCAAAAAATCTCATATTCAGGATATGCCTTTCTCTCGGCGACAGCCTTTTCATCGCCTCCGAGAGTGAAAGATTTTCTATCCACTTGATGTCGGTATTTTTGCTGTCTTGAACCTGATCCATAACATATATCGCATCACCGTCATCGTGGAACACAGGCTCATACAGAGATACCGGCTCTTGTATGGATTCCAGTGCCAAAACCACATCCTCACGCTTTACCTGCATAGCCTCCGCTATTTCCGTCACGGTCGGCTCTCTCAGCAGTCTCAGTGAGAGCTCCTCCTTGCTTTGCAATGCCTTATATGCCAAATCTCGCATAGAGCGTGATACTCTGATGGAATTGTTGTCGCGCAGGTATCTGCGAATCTCACCGATTATCATAGGTACCGCATAGGTTGAAAATTTCACGCCGTGACTTGTATCAAAATTATCCAGCGCCTTTATCAAACCTATACAGCCAACCTGAAATAGGTCATCGGGATTTTCACCCCTGTTTGAAAATCGCTGTATCACACTCAACACAAGACGCAGGTTCCCCTTGATAAAATCATCCCTGAGCGCAGAATCTCCGGCATGGATCCTCTCTATCAGCTCCATCATCTCGCTCTCCTTGCAGAGAGGCAGCTTGGCAGTATTCACACCGCAGATTTCAACCTTACTTACCATCGTCCTTATACCATCCCTTTTCTGTTTAGTTTAGTTATGTACACGGGCGCGGCTTTTAATACCTGCCAATTCAGACCATATTCCGCAGTGCTCAGCCTAGCTTTTTTATCTCCTGCCTTAGCCTGATTATTATTCGCTTTTCCAATCTTGAGATATACGACTGTGAAATCCCCAGCTTGTCAGCAACCTCCTTTTGTGTCATTTCCTGTCCGTTACGCAATCCGAAGCGAAGCTCCATAAGCTCCTTTTCACGACCACTGAGCTTTGACATAGCAACGTACAGGAGCTTTCGATTGACCTCCTCCTCAAGCCGGTGATATACGACATCCTCCTCGCTGCCAAGGATATCGCTCAGTAACAGCTCGTTACCGTCCCAATCCACATTGAGCGGCTCATCCAGACTGACCTCGCTTTTCAATTTGGTGCTGCGCCGAAGATACATCAAAATCTCATTCTCTATGCAGCGTGAGGCATATGTTGCAAGCTTTATGTTCTTGTCGCTCTTAAAGGTATTTACCGCCTTTATGAGCCCGATTGTGCCTATCGAAATCAAATCCTCGACATTTACACCTGCGTTTTCAAAGCGCTTTGCAATGTACACGACCAGTCTCAGATTGTGCTCTATCAGTATGCTTCTGGCTTCCAGGCTGCCTCTCGCATATTCGGCAAGCATCCTCGCCTCCTCATCCTGAGCCAAAGGGGGTGGCAATACATCGCTGCCTCCTATGTAAAACAGCCCTTTTCTTTTGACATCAAAATGTGAATACAGCCACAATGCAGCCCTTCGCCGACAAATGGATATTTTTTTATGTAAGCTCCTCAAGCTCCTCATCTGAAATCCCCCCATCAAAAAAATCTCTGCCCAGTACTATTTCGCTCTCCTCAAAATCTCCGTCATAAAATGCCAAAACGACATTTTTCACTTCGTTTCCGCCAAAGCTCATACAGTCACAGCGTATTCCCTCCAATATGCCCTTCTCCGTACCGACACTGGAAAATGGTATTACGGTATATCTTTCATCACTCATATAGCTTTTCAGGCTGCATCCGCACTTTTTGCCGAGCAAAGCCACGGGCTTGCCGCTGAACGGCTCACGGAGATAATTTCCGGTGTCCACCATAGCGGAAAATTCCAGACTTTCGCCGCATATACTCACTCTTGCCGTTCCGCAGAGCTTCGCCTTGAGTCGCAAGCCCCTCAGAATGCGCACCGTCCAATATGAAAAGCCGAAGGCGAGACAGCCGAAGCATATGAGCCTCACATAGGTGAGCGGAGGAATGTAAAACACACCGGCTCCCGACAATGATGGGATTTGCTGCCATAGCATAAGTGCCATAACCGTGCCCCCGCTGAGTACCGTCAGAGCAAAAAAAAGCGCTGTCTTTTGAACCAGTCTTTTGAAGCCTGCCGCACCCGTTCCTATGTACACAGCCAAAGTCGCTATTCCGATTCGCAGCGGAACAGCGTATGCACCCGTCGCCACAAATACAGTAAAGCCTGCCGCACCGCAAACCGTCGCTCCCAGCAGTACTCGGTGCTTGCGTATTTTCTCACCCAGCAATACGCTTGTCAAAACCAACAGCAGCGCACCCGTAATAAGGTTTTCCAAAAAAAGAAATTCTCCATAAACAATCACATCTCTACCTCGCTCTATAATTTTACAACGAGGCGGAAGCGAAACGTGTCGAAAACGGTATGCTCACAAAAAAATATAAAAACGGCTGCCACGGTCTGATAAGCAAGCGAAGGCTTGCTCTCAGAACGGGCAGCCGCCCGATTCATTTTCTGTTTTTTATTTGGTGTTTACAGCGTCCTAAACTCTTTCAACCTTGATTCCGGTCTTATGTCCGTTCAGGTCGTAGCTGTTTTCGCACTCTCCGTCTTTGATTTCAACAGCCAGGGTTTCACCCTTGATGTAGTCGGCATGCTTGCTTACGGCAGCCTTTACGGCATCGTCTGCGGCTACAGTGATAATGATGTTATCCATCATTTCATAGTCAGCCTGCTTACGAAGCTGCTGAACCTTTGAAATAAGCTCTCTTGCCAGACCCTCGTCAATCAGCTCAGCTGTAAGACCTGTGTCGAGAATCGTGAAGATGTTGTTTTCCATGGCAACCGCGAAACCGTCCTTGGCACTGATTCTGATGTCAAGGTAGTCCTTAATAACATCGAAGGCTTCACCGTCAAGGTTCAAGGTAACCTTACCCTCAGCCTCAACCTTAGAAACAAACTCCTTAGGCTCAGCCTTTGCGATAGCCGCACCGAACGCTTTGATCCTCGAGCCGAGTACAGGGCCCGCTGCCTTGAAGTTAGGCTTGAGCGAGAAGTTCATATACTGATCGAGGTCGTTTTCAAATACCACTCTCTTGACATTCAGCTCTTCCTCGATAAGCGGCGTAAGGTCTGCAATCACGGACTCATACTTACCGTCCACAAGAACCTCTGAAAGCGGCTGACGAACCTTGATCTTTTCCTTTTCACGAGTACCGCGGCCAAGCGTAACAAGCGCTCTTACTATGTCCATTCTTTCCTCTACAGACTTATCCACAAGGCTCATGTCAGCCTTAGGGAAGTATGCAACATGAACGGTTTCTTCGCCTGTGAGGTTAGTATAAATTTCATCGGAAATGAATGGAGCGATAGGTGCGATCAGCCTTGCAACGCCTACCAGCACCTCATATGTGGTAGCGTAAACGCTCTTCTTGTCCTCCGTCAAGCCCTCAGCGTAGAATCTGCGGCGAGCTCTTCTGATATACCAGTTGGAAAGCTCCTCTGCCACAAAATCGGTGATAGCTCTCACCGTCTTCATATGGTCGTACTGATCCATATATTCCGTAACATCATGCACCAGCCTGTTGTATTTGCTGAGTATCCATCTGTCGAGCTCAGGTCTGTCCGCATAAGCAACATCAAACTGTCTCGGGTCTATGTCGTCCTGATTAGCATAAAGCACAAAGAAGTTGTATACATTCTTGAGCGTTCCGAAGAACTTGCTCACAACATCAGCAAGACCTGCCTCGTCAAACTTGGTAGGTGTCCATGCCGGTGATACCGAAAGCAGATACCATCTCGTAGCGTCCGCACCGTATTTGTCAAGCATTTCAAACGGAGAAACGGTGTTGCCCTTATGCTTGGACATCTTCTTGCCCTCCTTGTCGAGGATAAGGTCGTTGACAAGTACGTTTCTGTACGGTGCACAGCCCTTTACGATAGTCGATACCGCAAGCAGCGAATAGAACCAGCCTCTGGTCTGGTCGATACCCTCGCAGATAAAGTCAGCAGGGAAAAGCTGATCGAAGTCTTCCTGATGTTCAAACGGATAGTGCCACTGTGCAAACGGCATTGAACCGGAGTCAAACCAGCAGTCCATAACCTCCGGAATCCTGTGCATAGGCTTGCCGCATTCAGGACAAGTTAATGTAACATCGTCAACATACGGTCTATGCAGCTCAATGCTCTCGTCGATATTTTCGTTGGCAAGCTCAACAAGCTCTTTCCTGGAGCCTACGCAATGCAGATGTCCGCATTCGCATCTCCAGATAGGAATAGGAGTTCCCCAGTATCTCGAACGGGAGATAGCCCAGTCCTTAACCTCTGCCAGCCAGTTGCCGAAGCGCTTTTCGCCGACATAATCAGGGAACCAGTTTACTGTATTGTTATTGGCTACAAGCTCGTCCTTGAGCTTGGACATCTCGATATACCACGACGGCTTTGCATAGTAAACCAGCGGTGTATCGCATCTCCAGCAGTGAGGATAGTTGTGCTCCATCTTTTCTTTTTTGTAAATCTTGTTGCCCTCTGCAAGATACTTGATTATTTCAACATCAAGACCGTCCTCCATAACGAAGTGACCCTTCCAAGGAGTTTCGGTATATTCCCCGTTTTCGTCAACAGGCTGCAAAACGGCAAGATTGTATTTGCGTCCGCACTGATAGTCGTCCTCACCGAAGGCAGGTGCGGTATGAACTATACCCGTACCATCCTCCGTGGAAACGTAATCCATGCAGGTTACGATGAAAGCGTTTTTGTTCTTTTCCGGAACACAGAACGGCATAAGCTGCTCGTACTCCCAGTATTCCATATCTCGACCCTTGAGCTCCTCGACTACCTCATATTCGTCGCTGCCCAAAACTCTTGCACAAAGGCCCTTGGAAACATAGAAGTAGTTTCCTTCGTTATCTCCAGATGTCATCTTTACCTTTACATAGTCGATATTAGGTCCCACCGTCAGCGCGATGTTGGAGGCAAGAGTCCAAGGAGTTGTCGTCCATGCGAGGAAATACTCGTTTTCTGTGCCCTTTTTCTTGAACTTACAGGTCAGGGTATTAACCTTTACCATCTTGTAGCCCTGTGCTACCTCGTGAGAAGCCAAGCCCGTTCCGCAGCGCGGGCAATACGGCAGGATTTTGTAGCCCTCATAGATCAGCCCCTTGTCAAACGCCTGTTTAAGAATCCACCAGCCCGTTTCGATGTAGTCGTTGTCGAGCGTGATGTACGGATTGTCCATATCTGCCATATATGCCATTCTGTCCGACATATCGGTCCACATATTTGTGTATGTGAAAACGGACTCACGGCATTTCTCGTTAAACTCCTTGATTCCGTATGCTTCGATATCCTGCTTGCCCGAGAATCCGAGCTGCTTTTCAACTTCTATTTCAACAGGAAGTCCGTGCGTGTCCCAGCCACCCTTTCTCTTTACCTGGTAGCCCTGCATAGTCTTGTAACGGTTGATGGAATCCTTGAGGGTTCTCGCCATCACATGGTGGATACCCGGCTTACCGTTAGCTGTAGGCGGTCCTTCATAGAATACAAAGGACGGTGCTCCCTCTCTTGCCGACACACACTTATGCAGCAAATCTTCTTCTTTCCATTTTGCCACTTGCTCGTTTTGGACCTCTGCAACCGGCTTTTCCGATAAATTCTTAAACATATTATACTATTGTATCCTTTCTACTTTGCTTATTTGTGCTGTAAATTCAAAGGTTCTGCGACTCCTGCGGCACCTCGTCCACACCGCAGGACTCGTCTCTGCTGTAGGTAATCAAGTCCTCTGCAATTTCGTGTGCCGCTATTGAAACGGGACGATCAATGTCAACATCTGCCAGTATCGGCTTGCCGTCGATAATGTCTCTGGCTCTTTTTGCTGCCAAGATGACGAGCGTGTATCTGCTGTCCGCTTTTTTTCTTATCTCGTTAATGGATGGGTATAGCATTATTCTTCCTCCTTATACCTTTTTACCAGCTCCTCCGCCGTGATCGTGACCTTGGAATGCTCTGCGACAACGATTGATTTTACTCTCGAAACCGCCTCGTCCAGCTCACCGTTCACAACGCAGTAATCATATTTTTCTATGAAAGAAAGCTCCTTGAGTGTCTCTCCGAGGCGCATTTCTATTGCCTCGGCAGTCTCTGTGCCCCGTCCGGTAAGCCGCTTGCGAAGCTCCGACATTGACGGCGGCAGTATGAAGATGAAAACACCGTCAGGATAGTTTTCCTTCACCTTCAAGGCTCCTTGAATGTCGATTTCCAATATGACATCTATGCCCTGCCGGAGCTTTTCGATGACGGGCTCCTTCGGTGTTCCATAGCGCCTTCCATATACCTGTGCGTGCTCCAAAAAGCCGTCGCTCTCAATTCTGCTTACGAACTCATCCTCGCTGACAAAATAATAATGCACTCCGTGGATTTCGCCCTCTCGAGGTGCTCTGGTCGTCATAGATACCGAAAGCTCCAAATCGGTCTGCGCCAAAAGCTCCTTGCATATAGTGCCCTTGCCCGCTCCCGACGGACCTGAAAGTATAAATAATTTGCCTGAATGCTTAGTGTTCAAATTCATTAAAAAGCCTCTACTTCCGCATTTGTCATATGTTCACGTGTTTTATTCTGAACAAATATTTTATCATAAGAGTGCAATATTTACAAGTATTTATTATTCAATATTCTGCACCTGTTCGCGGATTTTTTCAATTTCGCTCTTTATATCGAGCATATATCCCGTAATCGTCAGATCGTTTGCCTTTGAGCCTATAGTGTTTGCCTCGCGATTCATCTCCTGAACGAGAAAATCCAGCTTCTTTCCGTCAGGCTGCGTGCTCCTTGTGATTATATCCTCAAGCTGTATCAGATGGCTGCCGAGTCTGGTGATTTCCTCATCTATTGCACATTTGTCGGCAAATATGGCTGCTTCCACCAAAATCCGATCCTCGGGGACTTCTATGCTGTTTCCGATAAGCTCTGCGATGCGCTCTCTGAGTCGTGCGGTATATTCAAGTGATACCTGAGGAGCTCTTTCTGCGATCAAATCAAGGATTTTGCGGATATGCCGTCCCTTTGCGATAAGATCCTCCGCCAGCCTCTTGCCCTCTGCGGCGCGCATTTCTTCAAGCCTTACCGCAGCCTCGGATGCAGGTATCAGTATTGCCCTTGTGATTTCCTCCTCATCCTCTACATCCGGAATCGCCTTCATTACGTCCGGCAGTCCCGCAAGAAACTGCAAGGCGATTTCGCCCTCCAGGCTGAACTCTCGGCGCAGCTCCAGGAGCTTGTCGTAATACTGTCTTGCGAGCATCGTATTCAGTCTGATGTTCACATCGTCCTCCGTGATGTTTTCGACTATGATAGACACATCGACCTTTCCGCGCCTCAGATGCTCCTTTACGGCAGCCTTTACCTTGTCCTCCGCGAAAGCGTATCTTCTGGGCATTTTTACGGAAATGTCCGAATAGCGGTGATTTACCGATTTTATTTCCACCGTGATGTGACGTTTGCCGTCAGTGTATTCGCTTCTTCCGAAGCCTGTCATGCTTTTGATCATACCCTTTATACCTCTTTTCCGTTTTTTTGTATGACTCTGAGTTACATTGTACTAAAAAAAGCCCTGCTGTGCAAGGCTGTGTTTTTTGTATTTACACGCTTTTTCTTTGCGCACGGGCACAAATATGGTATACTTAGGTATAGCCGCAGCATAAGCTCAGACGGCTCGGCACAAGCTTATACGCTTACTTACTATGGAGGTAAATATGGCATTCGACGGTATTGTTACGCGAATTATGGTTCGCGAGCTTCAAAATAAAATCCTGCTTGGAAAGCTCGAGAAGATCTATCAGCCCGAGGCTGACGAGCTTGTATTCCACATACACACAAAAAACGGCAAGCTGCGCTTGCTCGCATCCGCAGGCTCAGCCCATGCGAGGGTATGCTTTGTGAGCGAAACGCCGGAAAATCCGCCTGCACCCTTTGGCTTTTGTATGCTTCTGCGCAAGCATCTCCAAGGCGCTCGCATCACGGATATACAGCAAAAGGATTCCGAACGGATCATAGAGCTTTCCTTCGAGACGCTCAACGAGCTTGGCTTTACGGTATCAAAAAAGCTCATACTTGAGATCATGGGAAAGCACAGCAATATCATTCTTCTTGATATCGCAAGCGGCAGGATCATCGACTCCATCAAGAGGGTATCCTTCGATACCAGCCGCGTTCGCCAGCTCTTGCCCGGCATGGTATATGAATATCCGCCTACGCAGGACAAGATACCGTTTCTTTGCATAAGCGATGAGCAGCTTGAGGGGCTGCCGCAGGACGGCAAAGCAATCCTGCGTGCCGTCGGCGGGATCTCGCCCGCGTTTGCGGAGGAGCTCGCAACGCGCTGCGGCAGCCACCGCAGCAGCTATTTCCGTTCAGTACTCAAATCTGTGGAAGCAGCCGATACGAGCAGGTCGCGTGTCTACCTTGATTCTCACGGAGCGCCGCTCGACTTTTATCCGCTTCCTCTTTCGGAGTCGGAGTCGAGCGCAGTCGTCAAGCGTTTTGACGACATCAGCGCAGCAATGGAGTATTACTTTGAGCACAGGACCTCCTCGAATCGGGGTCGGCAAAGATCACACGAGCTCATCAAGTCCGTCAGTGCGGCACTCGACAAGCTCTATCTGAAAAAAAAGCGTCTGTCCGAGGATCTGCTACGCGCCGAAAACTCCGAGGATATGAGATTGTACGGGGAGCTTTTGACCGCCAATTTGCATATGGTCAAGGCCGGGATGAAATCCGTGGATGTGGTGAACTACTATGACGGCTCTACGATCACGATTCCGCTCGATGTTAGGCAAGGTCCTGCCAAAAATGCACAGCTCTACTTCAAGAAATATGGGAAGTTCAAGACCGCCGTCAAGGAAAAAACCGTACTTCTGGCAGAAAATGAAAACGAGATCAAATATCTTGAATCGGTACTTTCCTACCTCGAAAATACGGACGACATCACAGAAATAGAAACCATTCGCTCCGAGCTCGTTGAGACAGGCTATGTCCGCAGACGAAAGCAAGTCGGCGGTTTCAAAGAAAAAAAATACAAGCCTGCACCCTACAGCTACAGGCTTTCAAACGGAATGAACGTACTTGTGGGACGGAATAACAAGGAAAATGACATCTTAACCTTCAAGACCGCCGGTAACAAGGATATTTGGCTGCATACCAAGGATATCCCCGGCTCTCACGTAATAGTACAGACGGGCGGCGCAGAATTGGATGAAGCAAGCGTATGGGAAGCAGCCTCCATCGCCGCATACCACAGCAAGGCACGTTCCTCCGAAAACGTTCCCGTGGACTATGTTGCCGTAAAGCACGTAAAAAAGCCTGCCGGAGCCAAGCCCGGAATGGTCATCTTCACCAACAACAGAACCGTATGGGTAAATCCCTCACTACCCGAAAATACAAAAATACGTTAATCGTACGTTTTCTTACATAAAAAGTACAATTTTTGACAAATTTGTCGAATTGTACTTTTCTTTTTGGAATACAAGAGTTATTATATTCTTGCATCTTAGGTATGGCTTAATAAAATCAAAATTAAAGGAGGTATAGAAATGAGACAGGCTTGTAATTGCTCACTATGCGGAAACATTTATCACACCGTGGCGTTTCATGGCGGCTATGTGTGCGAAAGCTGCATTGATTATATTAGGTCAAAAAACTAGGATGTAAATATTTTCAGATTCAGAAGCGTAAAACAAACTACCCTTGATGCAACGGAATATTATGTCATACATTTGACAAAATGCAGCTAATTTCCGACGACCGACTCATATTGAAGCGAGTCGGTCGTCTCCTTTTTTGCCGAGTATACGCAAGCCTAGGTCGTCCTGCGAGCCACGCGTTTTTTTCTGTTCCTTTCAACGCGCTCATTGTGCCGCTGCTTGCCGAGTCTTTTTTTCGTCTTGGGCTTCATCACAGAGTAGCCGAAGCTTCCGAGAGGATTGCTTTTTATGCCCAGATATTCACCGTGAACGTATGCCACAAGCCCTGCAGCCGCAAAATCAATCTTGCCCTTCTCGTCTACCAACTCCTCATCAGCATGCACATTCACGATTTCTGCCACAAACATATCGTGAGAGGGGTATTCCCGAATCTCTCTCACCCTACATTCCAGGTTTACCGGTGCCTCCGCAATCATAGGACAGTCAAGCTTCTCCGCCGGTATGGCGCTAAGCTTCAGCTTCTCAAACTTGTCAAGCTCCCTGCCGGACTTGACTCCGCAATAATCTGCCGCAAACGTAAGCGGCTCATTCACCAGGTTTATGACAAACTCGCCGCTGTCGGCGATAAGCTTGTGTGAATGTCTCGACTTTCTGACCGACACATACGTGAGCGGCGGATTTGAATTGATTATACCTGTCCATGCGATAGTTATTATGTTTTTTTCTTCGCCGCTTCCGCAGGATACCATTACCACAGGCACAGGGCTCAGTACGGCTCCGGGCTTGAATGTCTTTTTCATCAGCGCTACCCTTTCCTTCCGTTTATTTATATTTTTTCAAAATGCTTACTTGACTTTTGGCTCAGAGCTCTCATTTCCTCAAGCACAGCGGCAAACTGCGATGGAACGGGTCTTTCAAATTCCATATACTCGCCGCTTGTGGGATGCCGAAAGCCGAGCACCGCAGCGTGAAGAAGCTGTCCGTCCTTTACCAAGCTCTGCTTTGCAGGTCCGTACACCGTGTCTCCCACCAGGGGATGCTTGATATATGCCATATGAACTCTTATCTGGTGTGTACGTCCCGTCTCCAGCTCTGCCTCTACCAGGGTATATCTCCCGAAGCGTTCGAGCACTCGCCAGTGTGTAAGCGCATGCTTTGAATTTTGGTCGGTCACGGCACGCTTGAGACGGTTCCTCGGATCTCTCCCCAGGGGAGCATCCACAGTACCCTCATCCTCTGCAAAATTATTGTATACCAGTGCCTTGTACCGTCTGGTAATGCTGTGCTGCGCAAGCTGCTGTGACAACGACTCGTGCGCCCTGTCATTTTTTGCAATCATCAGCAGACCGCTCGTGTCCTTGTCTATCCTGTGAACGATGCCCGGTCTTATGACCCCGTTTATCGAGGAAAGCCTGTCTCCGCAGTGATACATTATCGCATTTACGAGTGTCCCCGTATAATTTCCGACAGCCGGATGAACCACCATTCCCTTTGGCTTGTTTACCACCAGCACATCCTCATCCTCATGCACTATGTCGAGCGGAATGTTTTCTGCCGTTATTTCAAGCGGTTCAGGCTCCGGTATGACAATTTCCACACAGTCACCGCTGCTGAGCTTATGCTTTTTTGAGGTCATAACGCTGCCGTTGAGCGTAAGACTGCCGCCCTCTATCAGCTTTTGTATAAAGCTTCTGGATGTGTCCGGTAAAAGCAACGAAAGCACTGAATCTATTCGAGTGCTTTGGTTTTCTTCGTCTATATAAAATTTGTAGCTGTTTTCCTGTGTCATTTTTCTACTCCGCTATCCTTGTCCGACCTATCAAAAAAGAGCACATACAAAATCAAGATAAAGCAGCCCGAGCATATCGCAATATCCGCAACGTTAAATACCCAGTTCCAAAGCGGAAGCTCGGTGAAATCCAAAAAATCCGTCACATAGCCGAAGCAGAGCCTGTCTATGAGATTCCCCACTCCGCCCGCAGCTATGAGCTCAATCGCCGCAAGCAGCGCCGGGTGCGCAGCCTTATGCTTCTCCATATAGTAAAGCGCAAGCATAATTGCGATAATGGGCACACATACAAGCAGGAGCGTATTGCCCTCAAACGAGCTCATTGCTCCACCTCTGTTGGATACATATGTGAGCGAAAAGAAGTCGGATATCAGCGGTATCGAATCGCCTATCTGCATATTGCCGCGAACGAGCAGCTTTGTGAGCTGATCCATGCCTATGAGCAGCGCAATAATCAAATATCTGAAACGTCTCATCTGATGTTCACCATTGTTTTTGTCAGGTCATTTTCTTGGAAGCCCAACGGATCCTTTGCTATTTCACTTCTGCCGTCCTGAGTCGGAACGGCTGCGGTCCTATCTATCTCCTCTTTTCCGTTTACATCCGTCATGGATGCCGGCAGAAAGTCTCTTTCAAAATCCTCCAGTATATCGTTGCCGACAAAATCCAGTCTTTCCAGCTCTGACTCCAAAAGATTCTTGTATCTGCCTCTGAGCATTTCCAGTCTTGTACGCAGTCTGTTTCCGTCCTCTGTCAGCTTGGCTATCGACTCTCTTGCCTCACCGGTTATGATTTTAGCTTCCATTTCCGCATTTTTCAGCAAAATTTCTGCACGACGTTCTGCACTTGCGGCGATATCGTTCATCAAGGATTTTGCCGCCTCCAGGGTATCATATACGCTCGTTTCCGTATTCACCTGCTTGTCTGCCTGTGTATGCGCTTTTGCGAGCTCGTCCCTCAGCTCCTTGTTTTCCTTGAGAAGCTTCTCCATATCCAAAATTATGAGATCAAGGAAGTCATCGACCTCATCGGGGTCATATCCTTTTTTTGTCCTTGAAAACTGCTTGTTCTCAATATCCGAAGGTGTAATCATAATCATTCCTCCTGCTCCGTGAAGCCTCTATCTCCCCGTCCACGGACTTTTGTTTGTCCCAAAATCAAAGCCGCTGCGCTCCTCCTGATTGGTCGTGATTCCGACCTTTTCCGGTGCAAAGATAAAAATATTGTTTGCAACCTTCTGTACGCTGCCGTTAAGCGCGTATGTAGCACCGCTCAAAAAATCAAATATCTTTCTTGCCGTTTCGGTTTCTATTTTTTCGAGATTTATCACCACGGGGCGCCTTCCCTTTAGGCTGTCTACAAGCTTAGGACATTCATCAAAGCTCTTAGGCTCTATAACTACCAGAGTAAAGGTGCCTGTGCCGGCAACGGAAATTCTTTTTTCGCTTGCTGCCGAATACGGTTTGACGTTTTCTTGCGAAAACGAGCTCTTTGGCTGAAACGGTGTTACCGACTGCTTCTGTGCGGCAGCCTCTTTGAGTGCCGCTTCCTTTGCCGCCTCTATCTCCTCAGGTGAAAAATCCTCCTCCGGAACCTCCTCGATTCCAACCAGCTTTCTAAATGTATCTGAAAATCCCATTTTAGTTTCCTCCCATCTTCTTTGAATAATCTCTGTTTCCGAAAATTGATGTGCCGACTCGAATCAGCGTAGAGCCCTCCTCGATCGCAACCTCAAAATCATTTGACATACCCATTGAAAGATATTTGAAATCAATTCTTGGGTCATCTATCTCCTTATACTCTTCATAAAGCTTTTTGACGGCCGCAAAGTATTCGCGCGCATCCTCAGGGTCCTCCTCAAACGGTGCGATGCACATAAGACCCCTTATGCGTATATTCGGGCAGTTCTCAAGAATCTCTCTTATCATCTCTCCCGTTTCGTCTGTGGTAATACCGAACTTACTTTCCTCCATCGCAGAATTGACTTGGATAAGAATATCCATTGTTATTCCGTGCTGTGCGGCACGCTTGTCAATTTCCTCCGCAAGCTTCAACGAATCCACAGAGTGAATCATGCAAACCTTGTCGATTATATATTTTACCTTATTTGTCTGCAAATGCCCTATAAGGTGCCATCTGACAGGTTTGACCCCGTCATACTTATTCATTATCTCCTG
>CAZQSP010000018.1:10386-15179 GCA_964596085.1 uncultured Oscillospiraceae bacterium | reverse complement strand
AGGGGACTGAAAATCCCCGTGTCTCTGGTTCGATTCCGGAAGTGGGCACCATATTAAGGCGATCTCTTGCAGACTTTAGTCCGAGGGATCGTTTTTTTTATATTTTTTGCATAAAAAACTTTTTTTGGGTTTACAACAAAATAAAGATATGGTAATATATAGTAACTATTCAGCGTAGCGGATATTCAACTCTATTGTATCGGGCAGTGCCTGCAGGTCGGTTTCTGCTACCGCATAGGGATAGGTGATTATGCGAGAAACGGACTTCTCGGCACTCGGATCTGTGAAAAGAGCAGTTACTACAAGATTTGATCCGTTTTTTTGCTTATTGAGACTGAGCTTTTCGATTGTCAGCTCATATCCTGCGCTTGGCTTTTCGCCGCGCGTTACGATAACATACACCTTACCGTCGATCATACATCCGAGTGCCCTTTCGAGTTCCCTATATTCGGGAATCACATCTTTTTCTATGGTTCTTGGAATTTCTTCGGCTGTAAGTGGGGTAAAGCCGACACCGCCCAATCTAACTCCTGCTCCGAGCAAGCTTTGGTAGAGCAGGATAGCAACGGCAAAAAGAATTATAACAGAGGAAAGCACGAGGAGAAATTTTTTCTTTGTGCATTTTACCGTCGTGGTGTCGGTCTCAGTTCTTCCTCGAAAGAATTTAGGCTTTGTATATGCAGACATTTGAATACTCCCTTCATTTGAAACATTTCAAGACATTCTATGTACTGTGAGGTGAAAATATGCGGAGAAGCTTGACCGGACAAATAAATGAGCAGACGGAGTGGAGCTCGGTGGAAGCAGGGGTCTTTGCGGACTCTGCGAAAAAGAAGCTTGCGGTAGTCGGCATCGGCAGGGGTGTAGGTACCAGCTTTGTGGCGGCAAACCTGGCGTATATGTTGGCAAAAGCAGTAGACGGTGTTAGCTATGTAGAGGCGGCAGAGGATAGCAGGCGGGTCGGAGCATATTATTCGCTTCCCTTGAATCGTGTTCTGTCAAGAAAAAAGGCGGTGGATTATTACGCACTTGCCGACGAGGGTGTAGCCTATGGCAGCAGGCGGAATCTCTATGCCAATGTGAACTGGGCAGTCAGACTGCCGCAGGACGATTTCCTTGCGGCAAGGCGGAGGGGCAAGGACAGAACGGAGAGTTTGCCTGAGCTTTTTAGATCCGAAGCCGCAATTCCTCCGGCAGGCGCGCAGGGCTTCGCCCTGCGAGGCGGCGATGGGCTCATGTATGAGCGAATCCCGGGCAGATACCTGATCTTGGACGAACCGCCCATCGCCCGCCTGACGGAAGCGGAGCTGGTCATCTGTGTGATTGACCCGCTTCCGTCGCGCCTGCACGACGAGATGGAAAAGCTCATCTGTCTGCGGGAAAACAGAATAAAAGCAGGCAGGAGCTTTTCGCCTGTTTTGAATCTGCCGACACCGGTTATCTGGGTGCTGAACAAGGACAATCCACAGGTTTCGCACCGTGAACTGGAACAGCTTTTGAAGATTCGCTTTGATTTTGTGCTGCCCCTTTTGGATCAAAGGATTTTTTATCGAGCAGAATACAGCGGAGTACCGATTTTCAAGCTGCCTGAGTTTACAAGGCAGGTTCAAGCAGAATTTGAACCTCCGACAAAGCAGATTCTAAACGAGCTGCACCATGCGATATGACGAAATCTCAAAAAGCCAGCATCCACCCCAAAAAAACACAGTGGTGTGCCTCACCGCCGTGTGATAAAATACTTACAAAAGGCTGACAAACAGCAGATTATTTTGGAGGAGCGCTATGGTATCGAGTAAGGAGTATTTGGATTTTGTGTTGGAACAGTTGTCCGCAAAGGAAATGCTGCTTGGACTGCCAATCATTGCCGCTTTGCATTTTTGTGTTTCAAAAACGCAGAATTTGTAGTATAATGTCTTTGTATAAAACTCAGTGATAAATAAAAGGGGACAGTATGATTACATTTGACCATGTTACGAAGAAATATCGCACCAACATCGGTTTGGATGATGTCAGTGTACATATCAGAAAAGGTGATTTTGTGTTTCTGGTGGGACCCAGCGGCGCAGGCAAATCAACCTTTATTAAGCTCATCTTAAAAGAAATAAATGCCGACGAGGGAAAGATACAGGTAGGCGACTTTGAGGTTACGGCCCTCTCAAACAGAGAGGTGCCGATGTTCAGAAGAAGGGTCGGCACAGTTTTCCAGGACTTTAGGCTCCTGCCCAAGAAGACGGTGTTCGAGAATGTCGCCTTTGCTATGGAGGTTCTGCACAAAACACCCAGACAGATCAGAAAGCAGGTGCCGCAGATACTCAGCCTTGTAGGCATCAGCGACAAAGCACACAAATATCCGGAGGAGCTGAGTGCGGGCGAGCAGCAGAGAGTTGCCATAGCAAGAGCTATCGTAAACAACCCTTCCGTTCTGATTGCCGACGAGCCGACAGGAAATCTTGATCCGCTTACGGCATGGGAGATAATGGACCTACTCGACCAAATAAATCTCAGAGGCACCACGATAGTTATGGTTACTCACGCAAAGGATATAGTTGACCGTATGAAGAAGCGCGTAATTGCCATTGAAAAGGGCAAGATAGTGCGTGACGAGGAGGGACGGTACGGATATAAGGAGGAACACTACGATGCTCAACAGTTTGACATATAATATCAAGCAGGGACTCCTTCAGATTTTTCGCAACAGAGGAATGAGCCTTGCTTCAATTTTCTCGATTTTGGCGATGCTGCTTATTTTGGGAATGTTTTTTGTTATAAGCGTGAACGTAAATCTCTTTACCGAGGTAGTCAAGCAGGATTACGATCAGATTGAGGTTTTCCTGACCGAGGATACAACAAAGGCAGATGCCGAGCTGCTTATGGCACAAATCGAGAAGCAGGACGGCGTTACGGATACGACCTACAGGAGCAAGAAGGAAGCGCTCAAAATACTGAAGGAGCGCTGGGGAGAAAGCGGATATCTGCTCGATTCCCTGGGAAATAACCCGCTTCCTGCATCTATTTTGATAAGCGTTGAGTCTCTGGACGATGCCGGCGGTGTGGCAGAATATGCCGGAACCCTCAGCGGAACGGAGGATGTGCAATATTACCGGGAAACCGTCGAAAAGCTCACAAAGATAACGGATTTTCTTCAGGTAGCCGCGCTCATAATTATGGCTTTTCTGGTCATAGTTTCTGTCGTGGTCGTGTCGAACACGGTCAAACTGACAGTGCTTGCTCGTGCAGGTGAAATCAAGATAATGCGATATGTAGGTGCGACCAACTGGTTCATCAGAGGTCCCTTCCTTGCCGAGGGTATCATCATCGGTGTTTTGGCAGCCCTGATTTCGACCGGACTCATAGCACTGATATATAACGAGCTGATAAAGTCGATAGGTGCGCAGGTGATGGCGATAGTCTCAATGCCGCTTATTTCCACAGGCTTTATGACCTCAAATCTTTTGATAATCTTTCTTGCACTCGGCACAAGCATAGGTGCCTGCGGAAGCATTATCTCAATGAGAAAATTTCTTGAAGCATAAAGCAAATACCGGGCGAGGCTTCGCCGACAAAAAGGGGAAAATGATGAAGATGACAAAGGACAAAACAGCTGTTAGAAAAAAAAGCCTCTCGATTCTTTTGGTGCTGCTTCTGCTGCTGACGGTCTGCGGCTCGGGGCTTGCATTTGCTGCTACGGAAAGCGAGCTCAGGAGCGATCTGAGCGACGTAAACGAGGCACAGGACGAGCTGAGCCAAAAGATGGCGAGCGTTGAAAAGGACGTCAAGGAGGTTCAGGCAAAGGTAGATTCGCTTACATACGAAATAAATAAGGCGACAAACGATATTGCCGCAACCGAAAAGGCAATCGAGAAAAAAGAAAAGGAAATGCGAGAGCGAGAGGATAATCTCAACGAGAGACTCAGGGTTATGTATAAGAACGGCTCAATAGGTTTTGTGGACGTACTGCTGGGCTCAGGCAGCATTTCCGAGTTTGTGTCCAACCTTGAGATAATTCAGAAAATATACAAGAATGATATGAATGTTCTGGACACCTTGGAAAAGGAGCATAAGGAGCTTACAGACACAAAGAAAAGGCTTGAGGAAAAAAAATCCGGACTTGCGGAACGTAAGGGTGAGCTTGCTGCAGAGCAAAAGCGGCTTGACTCAAAAAAAGCTGAGCTGAAGAAGGAGGAGGAGGCTCTGAAGGCAGAGGCTGACAGGCTCACGAGTGAGATCCTCAAGATGATAGATACCGGCAGCGCATATGTGGGTGGAGAGTTTACCTGGCCGTGCCCGGCGAGCACCTACATAACAAGCTCGTTCGGAAACAGGCTGCATCCTACACTCAAGCAGTGGCTTTTCCATACAGGCGTTGATATAGGCTGCGCCAAGGGCAAGAATATCATAGCTGCCGCATCGGGCAAGGTTATTTTGGCACAGTACTACGGAGGCTACGGAAACTGCGTTATGATAGACCACGGCGGCGGTATCGTTACGCTGTACGGTCACGCTTCGGCGCTTTGTGTAAGCAAGGGCGATGTCGTAAAACGCGGAGAGCTTATAGCAAAGGTCGGATCGACGGGACGTTCAACCGGACCGCATCTGCACTTTGAGGTCAGAAAGAACGGTGAATATGTCAACCCTATGAGCTATTTCAAATAGTAGAGCTGCTTGGCAAATAAAGACATTTTGTATGGAATATAACGAAATAATTACATTACTTTTGAACAAGAGAGGAATAACGGAGGCTGCTGAGATTGAAGAATTTCTATCCGACAAGCCAAAGAAAACATACAGTCCAT
>CAZQSP010000018.1:0-10286 GCA_964596085.1 uncultured Oscillospiraceae bacterium | reverse complement strand
TACTGTCAAAAATTGAGGCGGGTGCAAGTATATGTATATACGGCGACTACGATGCTGCTGAGATTGAAGAATTTCTATCCGACAAGCCAAAGAAAACATACAGTCCATCCCTGCTTGATGATTTGGATGCGGGGGTGGATTTAATACTGTCAAAAATTGAGGCGGGTGCAAGTATATGTATATACGGCGACTACGATGCGGACGGTATAACGGCGACAGCACTTATGCTGGGCATACTCGGGCATTTGATGCCGCAGGACAGGCTGGATTATTACATACCCTCGCGTTTCGGAGAGGGCTACGGACTGAACAAGGAAGCGATAAGGTATATTGCGGATCGTGGCTTTGATATGATAATAAGTGTTGACTGCGGAAGTGTTTCCGCCGCGGAGGTTGAGCTGGCAAAGGAGCTGGGGCTTGCGATAGTTGTGACCGACCATCACAACATAACGGATGTAATGGCGGACTGCCTGCTGATAAATCCGAAACGACCGGGCAGCAAATATCCCTTCAAGGAGCTGTCAGGCTGCGGAGTGGCGTTCAAGCTCGCGCAGAGGCTGCAAGCAAGGACCGGACTGCCAAAATCCGTACTGACCGAGCTGCTTGACCTTGTGGCCATAGGAACAATAGGAGACATAATGCCGCTGATCGACGAAAACCGCACTATGGTAAGGTTCGGCTTGAGGACAGTAAAGCTCGGCAGACGATACGGACTGCGAAAGCTGATAGAGGGTGCCGGACTTGATTGCTCAGAAATCACCTCGGAAAGGATTGGCTTTGTCATAGTGCCGCACCTAAACGCCTCCGGCAGAATAGAGGATGCCTCTCAGGCGGTCAGGCTGCTGCTTGCGGAGGAGGGAAGCGAGGATGCCGACCGCATAGTGCAGGATCTGCTTTTCAAAAACAAGGAAAGGCGAAGATTGCAGCAAGAAAGCTTTGAGGCTTGCGAAAGGCTTATAGACAAGGCAGACGACTTTCTGCTCATAAAGGCGGAGGATGTTCACGAGGGAATCGCAGGCATTGTCGCAGGAAAGCTCAAGGACAAATATTATCGGCCGACCGTTATTGTAACGCCGTCGGGAGAGGAAAAGCAATATCTCAAGGGTACCGGCAGGAGCATCGAGGGTGTGAACCTGTACGAGCTCCTGAAGAAGCAGGAGAATTGTTTTGAAAAATTCGGAGGTCACGCGGCCGCCTGCGGCTTTCTGATGCCAAAAGAGCGACTTGCGGAGCTTGGCAGTGGACTTCTTGCGCAGATGGAGCTGATGAGGGCTGCCGATCCGTCGCTGTTTGAGCGCAAATATCGTATTGATCTATGCTTGCAAACGAGCGAGCTGAGCATTGAGCTTGCACGGCAGCTTGAGCTTTTGGCTCCGTTCGGGAACAAAAATCCAAGACCTCTTTTTCGCTTCGACGAGGTCACCGTCAGCGATATCAGATATATGGGCGAGAACAATCGTCATGTGCGCTTCAAAATTGCTTCCGAGGGTGAGACTCGCCCAATGCAATGTGTACTCTTTAACCGTGCAGATGAATATGAGGGTCTCCTGAAGCAGGGCAGACGGCTCGCCACGGTGCTTGGCACCCTTGAGTGTCAGCTATGGCAAGGGCAGCCGAGGCTGCAAATTATGGCAGAGCATATGGCTTAGCGACCGGTCTATACATTTTTCGTACAAATTTTATACGACAGTAAAGGAAATTCAAATTGACTATTGCTGATATGGGTGTTATAATTTGGCATATAAAAGCTTGGAAGGAGAGTTATAATGGCTTACGATTCAAAATTCAAAAATCCTGATATTGATGAGCTTTTTGAAGCTGTGCTGACATTACAGGATATGGAGGACTGTTACCGCTTTTTTGAAGACATTTGCACGATAAACGAGATTCATGCGATAGCGCAAAGACTTCAGGTTGCAAAAATGCTCTCCGAAAAGAAAACCTATAATGAAATCGAAGGTGTTACAAGTGCATCGACAGCTACCATCAGCAGGATAAACAAGTGCTTGGTTTACGGAGCAGACGGTTATAAGAGGGTTTTGGCAAGATTAAAGGAAAAAAACAACGAAAAAGGCTGACAATACGGAGCACCTTTAGGGGGTGTTCCGTTAATTTTTATATCGGAAAGAGAGAAAAGCATGAAATTCGGAATTTATATTTATGAGGGAGACCTTGAGGCGGCGGAAATAAGAGAAAATCTGATGTTGGAGGCTGTTGGCGCATACTGCGCCTCTCACGGAATAGACTGCGAGAATATTGAAATCGTACGCAGCGAAAAGGGCAAACCATACGTCTGCGGAGCCGGCGCAGATGTATACTGCAATGTCTCACACAGCGGAAATATGTGGATATGTATAGTCGGAGAGGCAGAATGCGGAATCGACCTACAGCAGCTCACAGACTGTAAATACGAGCAGATAGGACGCAGATATTTTAGCAAGGCGGAGCAGGCTTATATAAGCAGGCATGGGCTTACTGGCTTCTTCAGGCTTTGGGTCAGACGAGAGGCATACGGAAAATATACCGGTGAGGGCTTCTACGGTCAAAAGCCGGAGCTTGTCGACGAGCTCGGTATGCTCTGTGACAGAGTCGGTGACGGATATCTCAAGGATCTGCCTATTGCTCAGGATGTAATCTGCACATATTGCACAGCCGGGGAGGATGATGAAATTGAAATCCTCATTTAACAGCGGGAGCAGCTTTTCCGAGCCTGCTCAGGAGCTAGGCACTTCCGAGTCCGAGGCAAGCGCAAAAGCCTTTGATGCGGCGTGCAGGAGGCTTTCCTTGCGTATGAGAAGCGAGGGAGAGATCAGAGCCTATCTGCGCAAGCTTGGCTTTGAGGAGGCGGTGAGTGAGAAGGCTATACGTGAGCTGACAGAGTACGGGTATATCGACGATTACAGATATTGCTGCGAGTATTTCAGATATGCCAAGGGGAAGGGCAAGGCAGATGCACGAATCATAAGAGAGCTTGCCGAAAAAGGAATATCGCAGGCTCAGTCAAGAGACGTGTTGCAGAGGCTGCGAGAGGCCTCTGAGCTGCAGGAGTATGAGATGCCAATACCTGATGACAATGAGCTTGCGTATGAAATTGCAAATAGGCTGTTTGAGCGTCAGCTCGGAGAGGGCAAGGCGGCCGACGAAAAGCTGTATGCACGTATTGGAAGGCGACTTGCAAGCTTGGGCTACAACAGCGGTACTATTTTTGCCATATTGGGAAGGTTGAGACAGGATGAAAGAAACAGAGAAGCAGACACAGACACTTATGATCTGTGAAAGGAATACCGACACTGCCGATAGATTTCAGCGTACGAGAATGCTGATAGGCGATGAGGCTATGCAGAGACTTGGGAACGCAAAAATACTGGTTTTCGGCGTGGGCGGTGTTGGCGGATATGTGTGCGAAGCACTTGCAAGAGCCGGGATCGGCAGTATAGACATTGTAGATAAGGATACAGTAGATATAACGAACATCAACAGACAGATAATTGCCGTAAGCGATACGCTAGGCAAGCCCAAGGTCGAGGTCTGCAAGCAGAGGCTGCTTTCAATAAATCCCGATATAAGGGTAAATGCGATACAGTGCTTTTACCTGCCGGAGAATGCAGGAGCCTTTGACTTTGCGGCATACGATTACATTGTGGATGCTGTTGATAACGTGACCGCGAAGATAGATATAATCTGTCAGGCAAAGCAAGCAGGAAGCCGAGTTATTTCGTCGATGGGAACCGGCAACAAGCTTGATCCGACGGCGTTTGTAATAGCCGACATAGAAAAGACAAGAGTCTGTCCTCTTGCAAGAGTTGTGAGAAAGGAGCTTAGACAGCGCGGTGTGCGCGATGTGAAGGTACTGTATTCTGAGGAGGAGCCCAAAAACAAGGGCAGCAGAGTACCCGCAAGCATCAGCTTTGTGCCGTCAGCGGCAGGCTTGATAATTGCGGGCGAGGTCATCAGGGATTTGATAAGCTGAGCAGCTCATATGCACACAGGCAAGCATAGCCGTATAAGGTCTGCCGCCTAAAGCTTCAAAGCCGTCAGGTCAACGGGAGCAACAAGCTCCCTTTCTATATATGTAAGCAGAGCCTCGGCATCATCGTAAATACCGTAGATTTGCAGACAGGCATTGCGCATAAAGCCTTTTTCAACCGTCATACGAAGCAGCTCCTCGACAGGATCATAATATCCGTTGATGTTAAAAATCCCGATGGGCTTGTTTATGCGCGCAAGCTGCTTCAGTGTAAGCACCTGAAAAAGCTCCTCGTAGGTTCCGATTCCGCCCGGCACGGAAATAAAGGCATCTGCCATATCCTCCATAAGCTGCTTTCGTTCTGCCATGGTTTCCGTAAAGATAAATTCGTCACATTTTTCGTACAAGACTCCGTGATTGTCAAAAAAAGCAGGAGCGATGCCGGTTATATGACCGCCTGCAGCGCTCATACCGCGTGCCGCAGCACCCATCAGACCGTTTGTGCCTCCACCGTATATCATACTGTGTCCTCTTTCCGCCATCAGACGACCGAGTCGCTCCACCTCATCTATATAAGAGGAAGCGATATCGGGACTGCTTGCTCCGTAAAGACATATTTTCATAAGATAACCTCCCAAGCTAAGGTTTGAGTTGAAATAAAGCCGAACGGACATAATAAGCCTGTGCAGCCTCCACTCAAGAAAAGGATGGGTATATTATAGGCAAATAGAAGGTATAAATCAATAGGTAATGAACAAAATGAAAGAAAAAACAAGGAAAAAGCAAAAGAAGCTTCAAACAGAAGAAGCAGGAAAAAGGTCACTCGCCTGCTTATCATACTTATGCTTATGCTGTTTTTGTGCTTTCACCGTCCGAATATGATTTTCACAGACTGGTCCCCTCGGATTTTGGCCTGCAAGCAGCGGAGCGCGTATTTGAGTGGCGGCAGATAAATACGGAGGCGAACGTAAGTCTCCCGTGCTCGGACGGATGGCAGCGCATTGATGCGGAGCTTATGGAGAGCTGTGACAGAGAAATCATACGTCGGAGCACTCTGAGTGCTGCCTGACTCTAAAGGTAGCTTCTCAGACCTTCTACAAGCCGGACCTCGCTTGCGATAAGCTCCTTTGCTATTTTTTTGGATGCCTCGTCAGCAGCCTCGTACTTGTTCAGATAGCGAGCGAGCGATTTTACACCCATATTGCAGCCGTCGGTCATCAGATCGGCGATTGTATTGTCACCTGCATCCACTGCCATCATCACATTGGTTTTCATCCACGACATACTCTTGGCTATGGGATTGGGCTCCTTGCCGCTGTCGCCGTACTTGTTCAGCAATCTGTGTGTCTCGCTTCCCAGCCTTTTGTGCTCTTTTTTTGTTTCCTCAAGGAGCTGCGTAAGCCTCCTGTCCTGCACATCCGCCAAAATGTCATCTATCGAGCTGACCCCCATCTTGATTCCGGCATTGCACTCCCTGAGCAGTTTTATTGTGTCGTTTTCAATCATAATCAGATTCCTTTTCCTTTCATAGCTTCTGTTATATAGCTTGTACATTTTTTCAAAATGTAAACCGAATTCACAATTTTACTTACTCGCTTACAGATATTGTGCATCCCTCTCATCCATTCCGTAGCTGAAGCTGTTTTCAATTTTTTCGTAGCATTCCGTAGCCAAGCCGCATAGCTTTTCTGCTATACAATCCTGTTGAGCTTGCCGCCTGACAGGAAGCTTTTGAGGTTTTCGGCGCTCGTTTTACAGATAATCTCTCTTGCCTCCCTTGGACTCCAAGCTATATGAGGTGTGATATACAGATTTTTTGCACCGATAAACGGATGTCCGCTGCGAGGCGGCTCCCCGTTGACTACATCGACCGCTGCCGCCGCAAGCTTACCGGATTCCAGGGCAGCGACGACATCCTCCTCGTTGAGGAGTGCACCGCGTGCGGTATTTATCAATATTGCGCCGTCCTTCATTCTTGATATCAGATCCTTGTTCACAAAGCCGAGGTTATCGGCGGTGGCAGGACAGTGCAGGGATACAATATCCGAGCTCAAGGCGGCGTCCGGATCGCGGCTGTATATGTTCACGTGCATTCCGAATGCCTCGGCAATTTCGGCAACGCGTTTTCCTATGCTTCCGTAGCCTATGATTCCGAGAGATCGACCCGAAAGCTGAAGGACAGGCTTTTCTATAAAGGTAAAATCCTCGGAGCGCTCCCATCTGTGTGCGTGCACGAGCTGAGTATATGCTCCGACATTATTGCATATCTCAAGAATCAGCGCAAAGCAGTGCTGCGCTACGGCTTCGGTCGAGTAGGCAGGCACGTTGCAGACGGCGATGCCTCGTTCCTCAGCGGCTGCTATATCTATATTGTCGTAGCCTGTTGCGGTAACACCTATAAATTTCAGGTTTGGACAGGCGTCCATAATTTCTCTCGTTATCTTCACCTTAGAGGTGAAGAGCGCAAGCTCGGCGGTACCGATTGCTTCTGCGACCTCCTCCTGAGCAATTCGAGGATATGCTACAAGCTCACCCAGTTCTTCCAGCTCCGTCCATTCCAAATCATCGAGCTGAACCGTGTATGCATCGAGAATTACAATTTTCATTATTTAACCTCCGTAGTAAGTGACATTCTATGCGACAGTATATCATAAAAGCGGCGGATAAAAAATGTTTTCTTTGTAATTAGAGCATACTTGTGATAAAATATATCTGATTCGATACTTTTAGGGACAGAGAAAAAACAGCAAAAAAGGTAAAAAGGAATTCGATATGAATACAACAAGGCTAAAAAATACTGAAAACAACAATACAATCGTGGCGGCAACTCACAACAAGCACAAAATAGAGGAGATTTCCGCTATAATAAAAAAATTCGGTCTGGAGCTAATTTCCGAGGAGGATGCCGGACTGCCGCAGCTTGAGATAGAGGAGGACGGCAGCAGCTTTGAAGAAAACTCCTTCAAGAAGGCCAATGAGATAATGAAGCTCTGCGGCAGAGCTACACTTGCGGATGATTCGGGATTGATGGTGGATTATCTCGGAGGAGCACCCGGAGTACATTCTGCTCGCTTTGCCGGAGACAAAGCCGATGATGCAAGGAATAACGAGAAGCTTTTGTCACTGCTGGCGGACGTTGAAACAAAGGAAAGAACAGCCAAATTTGTATCCGTTATAACTATGGTATATCCGAGCGGAGAGTGTTTGATAGCAAGGGGCGAATGTCCGGGAAGGATTTTGCTTGAGCCTGCCGGCGAGAACGGCTTCGGCTATGATCCTCTGTTCGTTCCCGACGGGTATGACAAAACCTTTGCGCAGCTAAGCGCCGATGAGAAAAACAAAATCAGTCACCGCGCAGCCGCACTCAGAGAGCTTGAAAGGCTCCTGAGAGAAAAAGAGGGCGCAAGCGTATAAACTGTCCCAAGGGGGAAGGTACAAGAAAGGAAACACTTGATGGTCAAAGGACTTAATAAGAGTCGCAGAGAGGCATTTGTAAGAATCCGAAAAATGATCATATTGGGTATACAGCAATTCAGAGATCCGTATTACCAGGGTGTGGCGGCGCAGCTTGCATTCTTTATGTTCTTATCCATATTACCCACCTTCATCCTGCTTTCGCAGGTTTTGGGATTTTTCTCTCTGTCGCTTTCGAGCATAGAGCAGTTTGTGGATATCAACATAACAGGTGCGGGGGTCGATGCGCTTATGAGAATGCTGACATATTCGCCGTCCGGAATCAACAGTGTATTTTTGGGAATAACAGCACTATGGGCGGCATCCAGGGTGCAGTTTGCTATGATAAGGGTGACAAACTACACGCTGACCGACGGTGATATGACGGGTGAGGGCTACGTGAAGGATCGCCTGCGTTCAATCAAGACAATTTTGATTACCGTGTTTACCGTAGCATTTTCGCTCATAGTGCTGGTCTACGGTCCGATCATACTCAGAATATCCTTTGGCAGGGTTGTGGGAGCACAGATAGCCGATGCGGCATGGATGGCACTTCGATGGCCGCTTGCAGCCGCACTGTATTTCCTTATGATTTCGTACAATTACTATGTTTTGCCGACTGTAAGAGTTCGTTTTCGGGACATAGTACCGGGCAGTATATTTGCTTCGATAGGATTTTTGGCGGTTACCTACGGCTACAATATTTATACAAAATTCAGCGAAAACTATAACATTTTATACGGCTCCTTCTCAAACATCGTGGTATTGATGTTTTGGTTTTGGTTCATATCGTGGGTGCTGTGCCTGGGCTTGACACTCAACCGCGTATGGTGGGCAACCAGGAAGAAGGATGCGTTGCCTATCGCAGCCTCGGCAATGGCAAAGAGGAAGCCGATAAATATTTTGTAGGTGCATCATTGCGGTCAGAGACAGAAAACAATAGGCACTTTGAGTATTGTAAAATACAGGGGGGTGAGCTTTTATGAAAAAGAAGGTACTTATCATCATAAATCCGTGCTCGGGCACAAAAAAAGCCAACAAGTACCTGACGGATATTGTGCAGCTTTTCACGGTAAACGACTATGTGCCGACTGTTCTTACGACCACCAAGCGCGGCGACGGCAGAATATATGCAAGGAGCTATGCCAAAAAGGTGGATCTGATAGTGTGCATCGGGGGAGACGGAACCTTCAACGAGGTTGTTTCGGGTGTAATACAAAGCGGAATACGTGTGCCTATCGGCTATATACCGGCAGGGAGCACCAATGACTTTGCAAACAGCCTGCATCTCTCAAAGGACATAGTAAGGGCAGCTCGGGATATAGTGCAGGGAGAGCCCGTTTCGTTTGACATAGGTATGTTTAACGACAGAATATTTTCGTATGTGGCATCGTTCGGAGCATTTACAAAGACTTCTTATGCGACACCCCAAAATGTCAAAAATGCATTGGGTCATCTGGCATATATTCTTGACGGCATCAGCAGCATAGCCTCTATACGTCCGGAGCATATGGCGCTGGAAATCAACGGAGTAAGGTATGAGGATGACTATATTTTCGGAGCCATCAGCAACTCAACATCGGTGGGCGGTGTTTTGAATCTGAAGCCGGAGCTTGTGGATATGAGCGATGGTGAATTTGAGGTTTTGCTCATAAAATCGCCAAGGGATCTGGTTGAACTGGCGGCTATCGTGCATCTTCTGACGACTCAGAACTACGAGGACGGTATGCTCACCTTCATAAACGCAAGCCGGGTCACAATCCATGCGGACAAGAACACCTCGTGGTCCTTGGACGGCGAGTATCAGGAGGGCCTTGAGGAAATCATGGTCGTCAATATGCATCAGGCTATAGATCTGGTTATGAACGGACATTTCGGCAGGCGAAAATAGATGAGTCAGCATTGGTTTTAGCATTTTTGTTTTTTATGGTCTGCATAATAGGCGGGGGAACAGAGACCCTTTACAGGAGATTCAAGAAGGAGAATACAAGCAGACGTTGGGTGAATAATAAATATTACATTATGATGTGAGGACACAGAGCTATGATTGACAATAAAGAAAAAAGGCAGGAGCAGTCCGCTGCCTTGCTGAAGAAAATGAAGCAAAAGCGCGTGCGCAAATATGCACTTATCGCACTTGTCTGTGTGATAGCTGTTTCCACGGCAGTAGGCTTGAGCATAGAAAACAGGGATGCCAAGCTTGAGGACGGTCAGGGCAATCTCATCGTAGGCACAGGTGAGGATGTATATGAAAATCAGAAAAAGCCCACAGACGTAAAGGAGGAGACCGGGGACGAGTCCGACAGCAGCGGCGCAGACAAGCAGGACGGCGACAAGGGTGACAAAAAGACCGCAGCCGAGCTGAAATTCACCGAGGAAGAAAAGGAAAAGCTTTCGTCGGAGGATATCAAGGTTGACAACAGCGATGACCCGACAGCCTCAAACGCGGGAAATGCCGCCCTGAAGCCAAAGGTGCCCGAGCCCGTCACCGTGACACTCGAAATTCGCTGTGACACGCTATCAAACGATATGGACAGGCTGGAAAACCCGGCAATCGAGGAGTATATACCGAAGGACGGCGTGATACTCGAAAGGACGACCTACAAGGGTACGACTGACAATACGGTGTTCGATGCACTTAACACGCTTTGCAGGAACAACGACATACAGCTCGAATTTAACTATACGCCTATATATGCCTCCTACTACATCGAGGGCATAAATTATCTGTATGAGTTTGACGGCGGTCCGCAGAGCGGCTGGATGTACAAGGTGAACGACTGGTTCCCGAACTACGGCTGCTCGTCATATTATCTTAAAGACGGAGATACAATCGTATGGTGCTATACCTGCGAGGGACTCGGAA
>CAZQSP010000017.1:0-15416 GCA_964596085.1 uncultured Oscillospiraceae bacterium | reverse complement strand
TTCAATAGATAAGTCGCAGGGCAGCCTCAGAGTGGTATACACGGACGATTCATCTGCTACAATGAGCTTTGCACAGCTTGAGGATGAGGCCTTCGGCTATAACTTCAGCCCTGCCGACTCTGCTGCAGATGAAGCGACTGTAAGGATTACCTACGGCGGCAAGACAGCAGAGTATACGGTCGAGCTTGTTGAAAACGGAGTCAGTGAAATCACAGGCATAAGTGATACCGAATTTAAGCTCGGACAGCAAATGAAGTCGAGCGAGGTGTCCTTGTATGTACGATACAAGGACGGCAGCACGGGAAGCATTCCGATGTCCGACGGAAGAATAACGATAGGCAGAAACGGTGTGGGAACATACTCGGCAAGCTCTATCGGAACGCAGGAGGTCACGATTTACTGCAGCGGACTTGCACAAGGATACGATGCTTCTGTAAATGTAGAGGCGGTATACATCGACTGGGTACAGATGCCGAGCAAGAGAAGCGGCTACTATGTGGGCGAGGAGCTTGATCTTACAAGAGGCAGCATCAAGGCATACGGATACAGTGTGAGCGGCTCGAGCAGACCTGAGTCTGCTGCGCTGTCACTGCTGAAGTCGGACGGAGCTCTCAGCGACGGCATAAGCGTGAGCGGTGATGTACTTCAAAGCTCAAACGGCAAGCTTGTACTGAAGAAAGCCGGTACAAATACCATAAACATCCACTACGGCGGTAGGACGCTGAGCTACAGTGTAACAGCCGAGGAACCGTGGGTGACGGAGATCACCGGTCTGGCTGCTTACAGCGGCGGAGAGGACTGCATCCTGCTTGGTGACCGCAGAAGTGACAGCTCAAAGTGTATTTACGTCAAATATGCAGACGGCTCGAGCGGACTGCTTTCGTTGGGAAGCAGCAGAAATGCGACAGCGGCAAATATTACGATAACGGGCTGCGGTGCCGATGCCGGAAAGAGCTGGAATGTGGGAACGAGCGCTGCAAATTCCCTCAGCTCAACGGTGGGAGTCAAGCACATCAACATCAGCTACAGTCAGCCGGGACACAGTATCGTACAGAAGAACAATTACGAAATCTCTGTAGTTCCGGTATCGCTGAGCTTATCCTCTGTCAAGACCGACTATGTACATAATCAGGAATTTGACAGGACTCAGGGCAGCATAACGGCGATAGGCATAAACAATGTAACGCAGGAGAGCATAGCCTTGACTGCGGATGGCGTTACGATAAACGGATATGACAAAACAAAGATAGGTACCCGACTTGTAACTCTGGGCTATATGGGCAAAAGCGCAAGCATTCAGGTAACGGTAGCACCTAAGGCAGTGAGTGAAATCAGAATTACCAAGCTCCCGACCGCAAAATACTGCGAGGGTCAAAACAGCATAGATTTGACCGGCGGTCAAATTGTACGCAGATACAATGACGGTACAGAGGATTTGACAGCTATAGATATGGTCGACGAGGATACGAACAATGTTGGTGTGGTATCAGTAAAGGAGAAGGGTGAAGACGGCAGCTGGACTCTCCTTGAGGGCAGCACATACGATATGTCGGCAGGTAATACCTACAGGATTACCCTGGCATATGCCGGAAAGCGGGCACATTATGATGTGGTGGCAGACTATAACTATTCCTCCTTCAAGCTGGATGTGAGCGGAAGCAAGTACACAATCAAGAAAAGCGGAAGCAATACACTGTCGACTGATCCCGGAGCACTTGCGGTAAAGAACAACACAAATAACACCGGTGCGAACACCAGATTCTCATATATGAGCTTCTCACTCGGCAACAGCGCAATGGGAGACCTGGCGGATATACTGGATGATAACAGACTGGGAATAAAGAAGGTGACACTCAAGCTCAATGCAAGGATTTCGGGGACATTGAGCGGAAAGAAGGGTGACGGTGACGGTGACAAGACCGGAAGATATGTGGAGCTGTATGTAAAAGATACGGATCACAAGGCCTCCTGGAGCAGCTGGAGCAACAAGCCGGCGATCAAGAATACGCTCGGAAGCTGCAGGGTGAGAGAAACAGGAGCTGATTACACTGAGTTCAGCTTTGACCTGACGGATTACATCAAGACACGTTTGAGCAGTGCCGCAACAGACAGGAGCAGCTTCACACTCGGCTTGACAGCAATGCAGACCAACGGTGCAAGCATTGCCGTAGATAATACGGGAGCTGCCGCACCTCAGATTATAATCGAGACCTATGAAAAGGAGCTTGAGCCTGCGGCCAACTACACGGTAGCTCAGGAGCAAAACAGGTGTGTTGAGCCAAATACTCTTACGGTACGCTCCCATGTCGGCACTGATGTGTCGAAGACAGCTCAGTCCTACATATCGTTCTCCTTGAACAATCCGGGCAGCGATATGCTGAAGAATGAGCTGAACGCTGAGGATCGTGAAATCGAAAAGGCAACACTCAGGTTTAAGGCGAAGCTGACGAGCAGCCTGGCTGCGGGAGACGGCTCATCGGATGCCGACGGACGGTTCATTTGGCTCTTTGTACGAAACGTAGAGCAGGAGGGTAACGAATGGCAAAAATGGGCTGACAGACCGGCACATAAGAGCAATCTGCATTATTCGACCCACAAGGTGAGAATAACATCGGAATGCGAATATGAGATCGACGTAACAAGCTGCGTAAAGCAGCGCGTGCAGCAGAGCGGCAGTCTTGGTGACACGGTTACCTTTGCACTGTCGGCATCAGGCACAAATACCGGCGGAATCAGCATCCTAAATTCGCTGACAGATGGTAACAAGCCGGAGCTCATAATCGAGACCAAGAAGAAGCCAAACGAAAACAAATGATAAGACCGAAATCAGTATAGGAGAAGGAGTATTCCTTCTCCTACACTGCGGAAAGGAAAGCAAATGAAAGAATTATTAAAAAATAAGAAGCTCGTCATAGCGATATGCGCAGCAGTCGTAATTGTGATAGGCATAGCGATATGGGCAATCGGCGGCGACGGCTCGGGAGCGAGTCACAGTGAAAGTACGGCTGATGTGCTGAACCTGATGGAAAGGTCAAAGGCCGCCTATGAAAATGTATCGAGTGTACACGGCGTGATGAATATGGATATGCAGATGAGCATAGAGGATATTGAAATGAATCTGACCGTTCAAATGGGAGTGTACAGGAACAAGAGCGGCGATATTCAGAAGACAGAAAATGTTGTAACCCTCGGAGGCTTCGGCTCACAGGCAACGACCTCGTATATAGATGAAAAAAATAATATCGTCTATAG
This sequence comes from uncultured Oscillospiraceae bacterium, assembly GCA_964596085.1. Lineage (GTDB taxonomy): Bacteria > Bacillota > Clostridia > Peptostreptococcales > Anaerovoracaceae > CAG-238. Next base: position 12,164 of record CAZQSP010000017.1, on the reverse strand, counting down.
TACCGACGATGGCGGCAGCTCCTGGTCAAAGGAAAAAATAAGTGCTGATGAGGCTGAGCTGTATATGCAGACTGCCGACTTTTCTCAGCTCTTGACTGAAATCAGAAATTACAAGGAGGTGGGGCCGGAAACCGTAAACGGAATAGCTGCTATGCGCTATGACGGTGCCATCGAGAGCGACAAGCTCGGAGAGCTTATGGATCAAACGGGACTGCTCGACAGCCTGGGCACAGAGGAAATGACAGACAAACAGAAGCAGGAGCTCAGAAAGAAGATAGGCGATATAACGGTATCGCTTTGGATAGATCCAAATACAGATTTGCCGCAGAAGCTTTCGATAGATACGACGAATATGATAAAGACAATACTGGAAGTCAGTGAAGCTGCGGACTCCGATGCGACAGGCGCAGCAGAGGCAGTGAGCAAGGTGACTATGGTTTACACAAACAGTGAGTATAACAGCCTTGCACCTATAGAGCTGCCTTCCGAGGCGAAATCGGCGAAATAGCCTTGAGAGTAGCAATTTATAAATTTTGATATAAAGCCCTTATATGAAACCGACATTGTCGGCATAAAAAAAAGACCGCTGCATTGCTTCTTATTCCGAAGCCTTACCTGCAGCGGTCACTGTTTATATTTCTCCATCATATTTACTTATCTCCGTATTTCTATAGTTTTAATTTTTATTATTTAGATTCCTGCATCGAAGAAGTTCACCGTGTAGGATATTGTACTCTTTCCGACTCCCGAGACATCCACTCGGAACGAATCCCCGTCGCGACATCCGATCAAATTGTTCGGATTAAATATTATGCAGCCGTACTGACCGTAGCCATCATTGTTTACATAAAAGTCGCCGTCCGCTGAGCTCTTTGAAAATGTCCATCTGTGTCCGTCCGACAGTCTTGTGAGCTCTACGCTTATCTTGCCTGCATTCAGCTTCTTGCCAAGTGAGAGGCTCCACGGTGTTCCGTCAGGGAAGTAAGAGGTCGGTGTGTTCTGTGCCGGCCAGGCGACCTGGTAATTCTTCTTTACCTTACGCCCAAAATCGAAGATGTACATTGTACTGTAGGTTCCGTTGTCTCCGCTGACTGCTCCGAAGCCCGTGCGCTTCATCTCCGGACTAAGTATCCAACGTCTGTGACCCAGGGTGCTGATGTTGGAAGCACTGCTGTCCTTCATCCAGGAGTTGAGTATCGTCCAATCCAATGAGCAGTTTTTCCAAGAGGACCACGCTATGTTGGATTCGCCGCAGGTCTTGACCCCGAGCCTTGCAAGCTTGCTCGACATCGCGGCAGGTGTACGCGGATTGTGTGAAAGTGAGTTGTTTGCGTAGCTTACCAAGGATGCCGCCTGTGCTGCCTTCGTGTAGCTGTTGCTGAGTGTAACATTGCCCGGCAGACCGGCTATATAGCGTATATTGTTTACGAGCTGCAATGCTGAGTTCAAATCTGCCTTGGAGAGCGAGCCCTCATCGTAACTACCCTTTTCCAAGGATGGTGTATCTTCAAAGGTGAAGCTGTAATCTGAATTGTAGTCGGTATGCATATTCGCCACCGGATGTGCTTGTAACCATTGCTTAAGCTCGGACGGAGATCGATAAGCTGTGTTCAAATCGGAATCCGCAAACGCCGAAGTAGGTGTGAACAGAACAAAGCCACTCAGAGCAAGACCAATGCAAGATCGTCTAAATCGTCTAAAGGTGTTTGTTCGTATTGAGCTGTCCATTTCTTTATCTCCTTTCGCCCAATCTAGGATAGTTTGTTAAAATGCAAACTATCCTGTAATGTTGTTATATCACATTGCTAAAATCTTGTCAATACATTATCCGAAAAAAATTGTTTATTTTTTGTATAAACAACGAAAACAATGTGTTTTTTACTGATTTTTTTGTTGCAAGAGACAAAGGAAGTGAAAGCTGTGAATTTTAATCGTAAAAAGAGGCTATTTTTTGTGTCCGAAACCAAAATGGCGGGCATTTCCGCAAGCAGAACGGCTCTATGAGCTGCAAAACTGACAAGTACGAAAAAAATATGAGCCGAGAAATATGCTAAGTATCGCCTTTTGCTTGATTTATCCGTGCACAAGTGATAGAATGAGAGAACAAGAAAAAAGTACTGATGATAATATATCTGATGTATGCTTTAATAAATCAGGTTAAGCTAACGGAAAGGGGTGAAAGCCCCCACTGTTTCTCAGCAACCGTAATGCGTGTGTGCTGCAACGGAGCTGACGGAGGACTGCCCTTGGCAGTACGAGGTTATGCGCAGCTTGCAGTCGACCCCAATAAAGAAAGGGGACCCCGCAAGCCGAAAGGCTTGTGGGGGAGAGGAGCTGCAACGGAGCTGACGGAGGACTGCCCTTGGCAGTACGAGGTTATGCGCAGTTTGCAGCGACGATAAGTCGGGAGACGAGCCTAGCCTACGATTTCTATCTTCTGGGGCGGATAGGGGTCGGAATTTTGCAATATGAAATTCTGACAGGCAGCCCGTTGAGCTGCCTTTTATTTTGCCTCAGCTGCATATGCTTGCGAGCTTGTCACATTATATACAATAGGAGGAACGATGTTTAAGGACGGACTTGGGGAAGGCAGCAGGTTTTCGAGCTGTCATCCTGCGGTAAACCTGATATTTTATCTTTTTGCGATAGGCATAACGATGTTCTCGACGGATCCGTTTTTCTTGGCACTCACACTGCTTTTTTCGTGGGGATATTCGATATTGCTGAAGGGTGTCGGCGCATTCAGGACAAATCTGCTGCTGATGCTGCCCATAGTGCTGATAATGACCCTGGTGAACGGGCTGTTCACGCATAACGGTGCTACGGTGCTGTTCTTCATAAACGACAGCAGGATAACACTTGAGGCTCTGGCATACGGATTGGCTGCGGCGCTGCTCCTGACGGCTGTGGTGATCTGGTTTGTAAGCTTCAACGTTGTTATGAGCTCGGACAAGCTCATATATATATTCGGCAAGGCGGCACCGGTGCTGGGGCTTACGCTTTCTATGATATTTCGCTTTGTTCCTCTTTTGAAGAACAGATTCAAGGAGATACGTATGGGACAGCAGTGTATGGGTCGGCATACGGAGGGCGGCATTTTTGTAAAGACAAGGCAGCTCTGCAAGGAGATTTCAATACTCGTATCCTGGTCGCTCGAGGCATCTGTCGAAACCTCGGATTCGATGGAGGCACGCGGCTACGGGCTGCACGGAAGGACGAGCTTTCATCTGTTCAAAATGTCACCGACGGACTGGGCGACACTTGCTGCGATTTTGCTCACAGGCACGCTTGCGCTGATAGGCTGCGTTATGGGTGAGACGAGCATATACTACTACCCCGTAATCAAATTTGCGGAGTGGGATATCCAAAGGATTGTTACCTTGGTCAGCTTTGCGCTGCTTTTGGCAGTGCCTATGATACTTGATATTGCGGGAGAAAGAAAATGGCAGAAATTGAGGTTAGAAATTTAAGCTTCACATATCCTACAGGAGAAAGAAAGGCATTGGATGATGTATCCTTTGAGATAAACAGGTCTGACTTTGTTGTCGTCTGCGGCAAATCGGGCTGCGGCAAGAGCACGCTTCTCAGACAGCTCAAAAAGAATCTTGTGCCCTACGGTCAAAAAAGCGGTGCGGTGTACTATAACGGAACGGACATAACGGAGCTTGACGATCGCAGAAATGCCGCCGAGATAGGCTTTGTGCAGCAGAATCCGGACAATCAGATAGTTACGGACAAGGTATGGCATGAGCTGGCATTCGGCTTGGAGAGTCTGGGGCTTGACAATGCCGCGATAAAGCGCAGGGTTGCGGAAATGGCAAGCTTTTTTGACATTCAAGCCTGGTTCAGAAAGGATGTTGCTGAGCTGTCGGGTGGCCAAAAGCAGCTTCTGAACCTTGCCTCGATAATGGTTATGCAGCCCAAGCTGCTGATACTGGATGAGCCGACCTCGCAGCTTGATCCGATTGCGGCAAGTGAGTTTCTCAAGATAATCTACCGCATAAACCGCGAGCTGGGGACCAGCGTAATCATTTCCGAGCACAGACTTGAGGAGCTGTTTACCATGGCAGACAGGGTTATGGTGATGGACGACGGAAGGATACTTGCTATGGATACACCGCAGAGGATAGGTGATATACTGGCAGGGAACTCAAAGGAGGACAGACATCCTATGTTCTACGGGCTGCCTGCCGTAATGAAGATATATTATCAATGCAAGGCCGCCGGAGTTCCGGGCTTCAGGAGAGACGGCGAGGAGCTTGCTCCGCTTACGATCCGCGACGGCAGGCTTTGGCTGGAGGAGCTGCTGGGAGACAAAAGCTTCGGTGAGGCGCAGCTCGCAGAGGCAAGGGCAGCATTTGCGGCAGAAAATGCTGAGGCCTCCGCTGGCAGCAAGCAGGGCTTGCGCAGTGAGGACATCATAAATGTAAAGAACCTTTGGTTCAGATATGACAAAAACTCACCGGATGTGCTCAGAGGACTGAAGCTCAAAGCACGTGAGGCGGAGCTTTTCTGCCTGCTGGGCGGCAACGGCATCGGCAAGACCACCACGCTGAAGGCAATAAGCGGGCAGATACTGCCTCAGTCGGGCAGCATCACCGTAGACGGCAAAAAGGTGGAAAAGAGCAAGCTAAAGGAGCTTTTCCGCGGCACGCTCGCAATGGTACCGCAAAATCCTCAGGCTCTGTTCACCGAGCTTTCGGTTGAGGAGGAGCTGCTCGAGGCGGTGTACTATCTGAAAATGTCGGACGAAGAAAAGGCAGAGAAAATAGAAAAAATGCTTGATACAATGGAGATCGCACATCTCCGAGGGTCGCACCCTTATGACCTTTCCGGCGGTGAGCAGCAGAGACTGGCGCTCGGCAAGATACTGCTGCTTGAGCCGAGGATACTGCTTCTGGACGAGCCGACCAAGGGTCTGGACCCCTTCTTTAAGCTTACACTGGCAGGCATTTTCAAAAAGCTTACAAAGGCGGGTGTGACGATTTTTATGGTATCGCACGACGTGGAGTTTTGCGCCGAGTATGCAGACAGATGTGCTATGGCATTTGACGGTGACATAGTTTCCGTCGGCACGGCTGACGAGTTTTTTGCGGGAAACAGCTTTTATACCACTGCAGCCAACCGAATTGTACGGCAGTGGTTCCCTGAGGCGGTAACCTGGGAGGAGGTGGCAAAATGGGTCGAATGGGCTATGACGAAGGACAATTAGCCACCTACCGCAGAAGAACGAGAATATCTGCGGTGGCGGTTTTTGCGCTGATTCCCTTTACACTTTGGGCAAGCGTTACGCTTTTGGATAATTCAAAATATATGATAACGAGTCTGCTCGTCATATTTTATACGATGCTTCCGTTCTTTATGATATACGAAAAGCGCAGACCCAAGGCAAGAGAGATCGTTTTGCTGGCTGTTATGACCGCAATAACGGTGTTTGCGCATATCGCCCTTCACCTTGCGGCGGTACCTATAGGCACGGCATTGGTGGTAGTAGCAGGGATTTCTATGGGACCGGAGGCAGGCTTTTTGGTAGGTGCACTCGCAAGATTTGTATGCAACTTTTATCAGGGGCAGGGTCCGTATACCCCGTGGCAGATGTTCTGCTGGGGACTTATCGGCTTTCTTGCGGGACTTGCCTTCAACAAGGTCACTGCCGAAAGGCTGACACTCAAGAGCGAAAAAGCAAACGCTCGCACGGACGAGGGAGCTGCCTTCAGAGCCTTGGCTGCACCGCTGCTTTCGATAATGACGGCGCTGATACTCGCATATATTTCTTATCTGCTCGTTCCTGCCGAGGACAGTACTTTTTTCGGCTGGAGAGTTTATGCCTTCGGAGCTGTCGGTATGCTTGCCGGGGTGCTTTTGCAGAGAAAGCGTTTTCCGGTGAACAGCATAACGATTACGCTGTTTACCTTTTTCACGACGGTGATCCTGTACGGCGGCATAATGAATATGGCTACAATGTTTTATACGGCAGGCTTCAGCATAAGCCTCCGCTCACTTCAGGCGCTGTATATATCGGGTCTGCCCTATGATGTGACTCATGCGGCACTCGCATCGCTGTGTATGTTTTTTATCGGCAAGCCAATGATAAAAAAGATAGAGCGCATAAAAGTCAAATACGGGATATATAAGTAGAAAAAAACAAAATAGCTATGGTATTTGCGCAAAATATGATAAAATATTATCACAAACCCACGAGGAGGTATAATTATGACAGAGCTAACTACAGAAAACTTCAAGTTCTTTCAGCACAGAGAGTGCGAATTTTTTCCCTGCCACAAAACGGAGGATGTCGAGGGCTTCAACTGCCTGTTTTGCTACTGCCCGCTGTATGCGCTGGGCGAGGGCTGCGGAGGCAATTACAAAATCACGGATAACGGCATAAAGGATTGCTCGGACTGCCTGCTTCCGCACAGGAGAAAAAACTACGATTATATAGGCAGCAGGTTTATGGAGATAGTCGAGCTTGCGAAAAGGAAATAGCGCGACGTATACCGTGCAGAGCGAAAAAAATCGAGACAGGCATTATATGTCGACAGGTCTCATAAAATTAACAGAGGCTGAGAGCCAAATGCTCTGACTGCGGTCGGGGCGTTTCGTCTTTTTTGAGCAAGGACGGCAGAGCTGCGGCTGCCTCGGCTATTTGCAGAACTTGAAAAGGAGGCTAATTTTATGAGGCTTGTAATCGTGGGAACAGGCGCGATGGGGCAGACACTCGGTCAATATGCGGCAGAGGAGGGCACGTTTTCGGAAATTATAATGGTAGAGCCGGCAGGAGACGACTGCGGCTGGCCCGACGAAAAGCCGGACCTGATGATTGATTTCAGCCATCCGCAGGCGATATACGGGATTTATGAATTTTGCAGGCGGCAGGGCGGAAACATTCCGCTGGTTTTGGCAACGACAGGCTACGGTAAGGAGGAGGAGGAAATTATACGTCTCCTCGCAAGGATATGTCCGATAGACAGAAGAAGCAATTTTTCGCAAGGTGTAGAGGCTATGCTGGAGCTTGCAAGGCTGGGAAAGGAGCTGTTGTCGGATAAGGCTGACATAAGGGTATTTGAGGCGCACCATACAAAAAAAGCGGATGCACCGGGCGGCACGGCAAAAGAGATATGCGCAGTGCTTGGAATCGAGGAAAGCGAATATGAGCAGAAGACGGCGTGGCTCAGAATGGGGACCGTATTCGGCGAGCATTCCGTATTTTTTGCAATGCAGGATGAGCTTTTGGAAATCAGGCATACTGCTTTTTCCAAGAAAATATTTGCGGCGGGCGCACTTGAGGCAGGAAAGAAAATGCTTACTTGCCAAAAATCCGATTTGGGTGTATTATGATAGCCTAGCAGACTCACACGCAGGAGGAAAAAATGGAAATCGAGTTAAAGTATTTATTTGAAAACGAAGCAGTCAAGAACGAGATTTTTAACGATAAGTACATACAGAAAATAAAGGATGAGGGCTCTGATGCGGTGACCGCAATGCGCGCCGTATATATGGATACGGAGGAAGGCTCACTCAGAAAAAAGGAGATGGCATTCCGTATTCGCTTTGAAGGAAGCAAAACGGTTGCGACCCTGAAATGGGGCGGAAGTGCCTCTGAGGGTCTGCATATGCGCGGCGAGCTGAACGTGGCGGTTGAGGAGTCCTTTGTTGAGAAGCCCTCGCTTGAGCTGTTCAGGGGGAGCGAGATATTTGAGGACATAATGGAGGCGGTAGGCGATAAGCCGCTCGTAACGGTTATGGAGATGAATTATATACGCAGGGAGCTCAGGGTCGATACCGGGCTTTCCATAGACGTTATATCCGTCGATGAGGGGCAGATAGCGACCGCAAAGGGAAGCCTGCCTATTTGCGAGCTTGAGGTCGAGCTTTATACGGGCGACAAGGATGATATGATAGCTCTTGGCAGAAGGCTGGAGGAAAAATATCATCTGAAGCGCGCAAACCGCAGCAAATATCAATGCGGTTTGGAACTGATGGGGCTTTTGTAGAAGCAAAATTCAAAAAAAAAGTGCTGCAAGGCGGCTTGAGCCTTGCAGTATCTGATTTTTTTGGTGGTTTTTATGATTTTTGACCGATTTTGAAGCTGATTTGCAATTTATTTTATTTTTTTGATGAAAATCCGCTCAAAAAAATGATAATTTCTTTACTTTGGGGGTAATAAGAGTTATAATGTTATGGATTGTCAAAGGTTTTAATTACATTTAGGAGGATATATTTTAATGAAAGCAACATTTATTTCAAGAGATAAGAATGCAGTTAAATTCACCATGGAGTTTTCCGCAGAGGAATTTGAGCAGGCTCAAATCAAGGTTTATCAGGACGCAAGGAATCAGTTCGAGATCCCGGGCTTCCGCAGAGGAAAGGCACCGAGAAGCATTATCGAGAAGCACTACGGCGAGGGTGTATTTTTTGAGGATGCCATAGATGCATTGTTCAGACAGTCATACGCTACGGCACTGGCAGATTTGGATCTTGAGGTTATAGACAGCCCTGCTGCAGAGTTCAGCAAAATTGCAAAGGGCGAAGGCTTTACCGTTACTATCACGGTAGAATGCTTCCCTATCGTAGAGGTCAAGGACTACAAGGGCGTAGAGATAGAAAAGATCGTCCAGGAGGTTAAGGACGAGGACGTAGAGAACGAGCTGAAGGCGGTTCAAAAGCGAAATGCAAGAATGCTGCTCGTTGAAAGACCTGCACAGGAGGGAGACACTGTACTCTTTGATTATTCCGGCTTTGTGGGCGATGAGCAGTTCGAGGGCGGCACGGCAGAGAGACAGGAGCTTGTTTTGGGCTCCGGTATGTTTATTCCGGGCTTTGAGGAACAGCTTGTGGGAGCTACGCCGGGTGAAAAGAGAGACGTAAAGGTCACCTTCCCTGAGGAATATCATGCAGAGGATTTGGCAGGCAAGGAGGCGGTATTCCACTGCCTTGTTCACGAAATCAAGGAGGAGCAGCTTCCTGAGCTTGACGATGAATTTGCAAAGGATGTAAGCGAATATGACACATTGGATGAATTAAAAAAGGCAAACAGGGAAAGACTAGAATCATATGCCAAGCTGTCAGCCGAAAATCAGATGAAGGATGCCGCTGTTGCCAAGGTTGTTGAGGCAAATGAGGTCGAGCTGCCGCAGAGCATGGTGGAGGATGAGATCGACAGAATGATAGGCGAGCTGAATCAGCAGCTCAGATATCAGGGACTGACACTTGAGCAGTATCTGCAATTCACAGGCAAGGAAATGGCAGATTTCAGAAACGAATTGAGAGAGGATGCAGCAAAGTCCGTAAAGACGAGAATCGTCCTCATGGGAATCGTTGAGGCAGAAAAATTCACTGTTTCCGCTGAGGAAATGGAAGAAGAGCTCAACACCATGGCAGCTCAGTATCAGATGACTGCCGACAAGATGAAGGAAATGATCGGTGTGGAGAACCTCACATATCTGCAAAAGGATTTACAGGTAAAGAAAGCGATCGACTTCATATACGATAACGCAAAAATAAAATAAGCTGCGTACGATTTTATTTTCGGAAAGGGGTAAAAAATATGGCTTTGGTACCGTATGTAATTGAACAGACGAGCAGAGGGGAACGTTCCTATGATATTTATTCCAGACTTTTGAAGGACAGGATAATATTTTTGGGAGAGGAAATTGACGAGCATATAGCAAGCCTGGTAGTCGCACAATTACTTTTCTTGGAGGCTGAGGATCCCGAAAAGGATATTTGCATCTATATAAACAGCCCGGGCGGCTCGGTAACCGCCGGAATGGCTATTTACGATACGATGCAGTATATCAAGCCCGAGGTATCTACGATTTGTGTCGGTATGGCTGCAAGCATGGGTGCATTCTTGCTGTCCTCCGGTGCAAAGGGCAAGCGTTACGCACTTCCGAATGCCGAGATTATGATACATCAGCCTCTCGGCGGAGTGAAGGGGCAGGCTGAGGATATCAAGATTCATGCGGAGTGGATTTTGAAGACTCGCGAAAAGCTCAACCGAATCCTGGCTCAGAATACGGGCCAGCCGCTCGAGAGGATAGAGCTCGATACGGACAGAGACAATTTTATGGGAGCGCAGGATGCCTGCACCTACGGGCTGGTCGATAAGGTCATCGCTTCCAGATAGTTCAGATATAGGGGGAAAGAATGAGTAGATATGACGACGACAAACAACTGAAATGCTCCTTTTGCGGCAAACCGCAGGGGCGTGTAAATCGCCTGGTTGCCGGACCCGGCGTGTATATCTGTGACAGTTGTGTTAACATTTGCCTGGACATCATCAGCCAAAAGGAGGATGAGGCACCGCAGGATGCGCAGAAAAGGGAATACAAGCTTCCAAAGCCGAAGGAAATTACAGAGATACTCTCGGAGTATGTTATCGAGCAGGATGAGGCAAAGAAGGCTCTTGCCGTTGCGGTATACAATCACTATAAGCGCATAACAAATGCAAAGGCAGATGATGACGGTGTGGAGCTCCAAAAGAGCAACATCATAATGATAGGGCCTACAGGCTCCGGAAAGACCCTGCTTGCACAGACCCTGGCAAGGATATTGGATGTTCCGTTTGCGATAGCCGATGCGACCGCATTGACAGAGGCAGGATATGTGGGCGAGGATGTTGAAAACATACTGCTCAAGCTTCTGCAGGCTGCCGAGTGGGATATGGAGAAGGCGCAGAAGGGAATTATCTATGTAGACGAGATAGACAAGATTTCCAGACGTTCGGAGAATCCGTCCATCACGCGCGATGTAAGCGGTGAGGGTGTACAGCAGGCACTTCTCAAGATTTTGGAGGGTACGGTTGCAAATGTTCCGCCGCAGGGCGGTCGCAAGCATCCGCATCAGGAATTTTTGCAGTTTGACACGACAAACGTTCTCTTTATCTGCGGAGGTGCTTTTGACGGACTCGAAAAGATAATCCAAAGACGTATGGGCGACAAGGTGATAGGCTTCAATTCCGAAATATCTCTTAACAAGCCGGACGAGGCAAGGATCCTCTCGCAGGTGAGACCCGAGGATCTGCTCAAATTCGGCCTGATACCGGAATTTATCGGCAGACTTCCGGTGATGGTGACTCTTGACGAGCTTTCGGAGGAGGCATTGGTTCGTATAATCACAGAACCCAAGAACGCACTCCTGAAGCAGTACAAAAAGCTCTTCAGGCTCGATGATGTGGAGCTTGAGGTAGAGCCGGAGGCGATAAGCGCCGTGGCAAGGAAGGCTCTGGAGAGAAAGACGGGAGCCAGAGGACTTCGCAGCATTTTGGAAGGCGTCATGACAGATATAATGTACGAAATTCCGTCCCGAGACGATGTGCAAAAATGCGTTATCACAAAGGAAACAATTACGGAGGGCAAGCAACCGACACTGATTTTGGGAGGAAACGGAGAAGCTACCGCTTCTTAAAATACGAAACGGAATCGGGCGGCTTATGTCGCCTGTTTTCTATGGAGGATAATTATGACAGAAAGAATTGTAATGCCGTATGTTCCGCTTAGAGGGCTTACGGTTTTCCCAGGGACTGCTCTTCATTTTGATATAGGCAGAGAAAAATCTGTTGCTGCTCTGGAGCAGGCGATGGCTAACGACAAGCTTTTGTTTTTGGTATCGCAGAAGGACGAGAATGTTCAAATTCCGACGGCAGATGATTTTTACCGTGTCGGTACGGTGGTCAGAGTAAAGCAGATGCTCAGAAAATCGGGCGACTCTGTCGGCATACTGGTGGAGGGACTGTACCGTGCGGTGCTGGAGGAGGTTATCAGCGACGAATCGCTTTTTATCTGCGAGATAACACCGGCAAAAATAACCGAGGCAGATCCGGATGAGCCGGAGGTACAGGCAATGATGCGCTCTGTGCTTGATGCCCTTGACGAATATATATCCATGCAGCCGAACATCAGGGATGAGGTCTACAATTTGATAAGCTCAATACAGAAGCCGGACAGCTTTGCAGACACCATAGCCATGCAGCTCGACATCAAGCTGCCGCTTAGGCAGGAGGTACTGGAGACGTTTGATGTGAAGGAACGACTGCAAACGGTGAACAGGATACTGCTCGAGGAAAACGAGATATTGAGGCTTGAGCGTAACATCAGTGCAAAGGTTCAGGAGAGTGTCAAGCAGAGTCAGAAGGAATATATACTTCGTGAGCAGATGAAGGG
>CAZQSP010000016.1:0-15447 GCA_964596085.1 uncultured Oscillospiraceae bacterium | reverse complement strand
AGGAACTGACGGTTCTGAACTTCGGTACTGTTTTGGCACAGGGCAAGACAAGCGAGGTTCTGAATAACCCTGAGGTTATCAAGGCATATTTGGGCGAGTAAGGAGGGCGACATTATGGCAATGTTAGAAATAAGAGACCTGGAAGTAAATTACGGTGCCATCAACGCCATCAAGAAGATCTCATTTGATGTAAACGAGGGCGAGGTTATCGCACTGATAGGCGCAAACGGTGCAGGAAAGACCACCACGCTGCACACGATAACCGGGCTTCTAAAAGCAAAATCAGGCAGCGTTATGTTTGAGGGCAGCGAGCTGACAAAGCTTCCGCCGCACAAGATAGTTTCAATGGGTATGGCGCACGTGCCCGAGGGAAGAAGAATTTTTCAGCAGCTTTCTGTATTCAAAAATCTTGATTTGGGTGCTTACACCCGCAAGGACAAGCAGGAATACGAAAGAAATCTTGCGATGGTGTACGAAAAGTTCCCTCGTCTGAAGGAAAGAAAAAATCAGATAGCAGGAACGCTGTCGGGCGGCGAGCAGCAGATGCTGGCTATGGGCAGAGCGCTTATGTCAAGCCCAAAGCTCATTCTGATGGACGAACCGTCTATGGGGCTGTCCCCGCTGTTCGTAGGTGAGGTTTTCAAAATCATCGAGGAGATAAAGAAAAGCGGCACGACAGTTTTGCTCGTTGAGCAAAACGCAAAAAAGGCACTCGAGGTTGCAGACAGGGCATATGTACTTGAGACCGGAAAGATAGTTCTCAGCGGAGATGCAAAGGATTTGATGAATAACGATGCAGTCAAAAGGGCTTACTTGGGAGAGTAGAGCAGAGCCGGCAGATAGGAGAATTATATGGAAAAATTTGTAATAACAATAGCTCGCGAATACGGAAGCGGCGGCAGAGGAATTGCACACAGGCTTGCAGAGGCACTGAATGTACGCTATTATGACAAGGAGCTTATACGTATGGCATCGGAGGACAGCGGCATCAGTGAAGCATTGTTCAATCTGACGGACGAGAAGCTTGAGGACAGGTTTCTCAGAAAGCACGGGATAAACAAGGGCACACTTGTAGCTCAGCCGCAGCCGGAAAGGCTGACAAAGGAGGAGCTGTTCAAGTTCCAATCGGAAATAATCAGACGTGTGGCAGAGCAGGACGAGTCCTGCATAATCATCGGAAGGTGCGGACAGTACATTTTGCGTGACAGAGCGGATTTGGTACGCGTATTTATCCACGCAAACGACGATTACTGCATCGGGAATCTGATGAAAAGATATGGGATAGACAGGGCGGAGGCGGCTGCCCTGCGCGAAAGGACGGACAAGGGACGTGCGGCGTATCACAAGCACTACACGGGAAGCGATTGGTTTGATGTGCGCAACTACGATCTGTCGCTGGATACGGCGGTGCTGTCACAGGAGGAGTGCATACAGATAATCACAGACTATATCAAGGACAGATAGCTGCAGAGCCGCAATGTCGGCGTTGCGGCGCACCCAAAGCGGATACATAAAAATTACCTTAAATATCAAGCAGCCCCGAAGGATGAGCCTATCCTCGGGGCTGTTTGCCGTGTGGGGACAGGCTCGCCTGCACGGACAGTGCAGCTTCGCAAAAAAAGTCGATTTTTTTGAAAAAAAGTGCTTGACAGTTGAATAGTTGTTCAACTATAATATAGACAACAGTTGAACAGGCATTCAACTTTGGAAGGAAAGAAAACAGAGCGACTAACGCAGAACAGAAATCGGAGGTATAAAGATGAAAAAGACATATTTGCTTGAGGGACTTGATTGCGCAAGCTGTGCGGCAGAGGTGGAAAGAAACGTGGCAAAGCTCGAGGGAGTGAACAGTGCCTCGGTGAATTTCTTGACACTCAAAATGGTTTTGGACGTTGAAGAAGCCGGTTTTGACCGGACCTACAGGGAAATCGTAAAAACAGTCAAGAGGACAGAGCCCGATGTTGAGATAAGCGAGCTGTAGCCGACGACGGACGAGCTGCTGCAGGCTACGGAAAAAAACGGAAAAGGGAGTATGGTGATATAAAATGAAAAAGAGATTGGTAAATTTGGCCCTGTGTGCCTGCCTTTTTGCGATGGCGGCGACAGTCTCGCTGCTCTTGCCGAAAACGGCTGCAAGTGCTGAAGCAGCACAAATACTGAGACTGCTTTTCTACCTGACGGCATATCTTGCATCGGGCCTTTCGGTGCTTCGCAAGGCAGCAAGGAACATCAGACGGGGCAAAATATTTGACGAGAATTTCTTGATGGCGCTTGCCTCGCTGGGTGCCTTTGCAATCGCAGAGTATCCCGAGGCGGTTGCGGTCATGCTGTTTTACAGGGTAGGCGAGCTGTTCGAGGATTATGCGGTCGGAAAATCCAGAGGCTCGATAAGTGAGCTTATGAGTATACGTCCCGACTATGCAAATTTGAAGAACGAGGACGGCAGTGTGCGCAGAGTGGCACCCGAGGAGGTGGAGCTGGGACAAAGAATTGTGATAAAGCCGGGAGAGAGAGTGCCGCTTGATGGAATCATAAAAAGCGGCTCCACGATGCTGGATACTGCCGCACTCACCGGAGAATCGCTTCCGAGGAGCGCCGGAATCGGGGATGAAATACTCAGCGGCTGCATAAACCAAAGCGGTCTGATAGAGGTAGAGGTGAGCAAGCCCTTTGGAGAGTCGACGGTGAGCAGAATACTGGAGCTTACGGAAAACGCAACGAGCCAAAAGGCTCGAATGGAAAACTTTATTACGCGTTTTGCGGCGGTGTATACTCCTGCGGTAGTGGGGGCCGCACTCTGCCTTGCGCTGATACCTCCTCTTGTCATCGGAAGCGGAGTTATCAGCTCAACGGCTGCGACTGCGGGCTTTTCGGCTGAGCTGTTTACGGATTGGCTTTACAGAGCATTGAACTTCCTGGTGGTTTCGTGTCCCTGTGCACTTGTGATCTCGGTGCCTCTCAGCTTTTTCGGGGGAATAGGCGGCGCATCAAGGCTCGGAATACTGGTGAAGGGAAGCAATTACCTGGAGGCTGCCGCGCATACGCAAATAGTTGTGACAGATAAGACGGGAACGCTGACGGAGGGTGTTTTTAAGGTACAGGAAATCGCAAGCTGCGGCAAGCTTGCTGAGACAGAGCTGCTGAAATATGCGGCATATGCCGAGGCTGCCTCATCACATCCCATTGCTGTATCGCTCAGAGAGGCATACGAGGAAAAGACAGGGGGGAAGACAGAGGTCACATCTGCGGAGGATGTCAGAGAAACGGCGGGCTGCGGTGTAAAGGCGAGCGTGCAGGGGCATACCGTGCTGGCAGGAAACAAAAAACTGCTGACTCAGGAGGGAATCGGCACGGATTGCATCGACGAGTCGGAAGGCGGCAAGCAGGCTTCGACGGTCGTATATCTTGCGATTGACGGAAAATATGAAGGCTATATAACGATTGCGGATCGACTCAAGGCAGATGCCGCAGAAGCAGTCAGAGGCTTGAAGAACAGGGGAATACGGGTCGTTATGCTGACAGGTGACAGCAAGGAGGCAGCAGAGCACATCGCCTCGGAGCTGGGAGTAGACGAGCTTTATGCGGAGCTTCTTCCGGAAAACAAGGTGCAGCAGGTGGAGAGGCTTATCTCCTCGCTCAAGCCAACAAAGGGAAGGCTGCTGTTTGTGGGGGACGGCATAAATGATGCTCCGGTACTGGCAAGAGCCGATGTAGGCGCAGCCATGGGCGCACTTGGTTCGGATGCCGCAATAGAGGCGGCAGATGTAGTTATAATGACAGATGAGCCGTCCAAGCTGCTCAGCCTGATGGATATTGCCAAAAGGACAGTTTCCATAGCCAAGCAGAACGTGGTGTTTGCACTCGGGGTAAAGCTGCTCGTGCTCGTACTGAGCGCACTCGGACTAGTCGATATGTGGGCTGCGGTCTTTGCCGACGTGGGCGTTTCGATGCTGGCAATTATGAACGCAATGCGCACACTCAGGAGCAGAGCCTGAGAGCGCTGCAGGCCGGCAAGGACTTGGCGGTATTTAGTATAATTAGTATAAACGGTGATGCCCTTTTGGGGCATCACCGTTCGTATTTTAACTGTATTTGGCTGTTTGGCAGAGAATGCGCCTCATTCGCATTCGCATTCGCAGTCTCGGTCACATTCACATTTGCAGTCGCATTCGCAGTCTCGGTCGCAGCATTTGTGCTGTATATGCAAAAATGCGATATCGAGTATATCGACAACGTGCTGGTCATCGAGAGAATAGTATATGTTTTTGCCGTTTCGGCGGCTTTTGAGCAGGTCATCGTCCTTGAGGAGCTTGAGCTGGTGCGAAACTGCCGATTTTGTCATACCCACGGCATCCGCGATATCGTTTACGCAGAGCTCGCCGTCGGAAATGGTGCACAGTATTTTCATCCTCGTCTCGTCACCGAGCACCTTGAAAAAAGCCGCGGCATTGTTTATAAGCGCTTTTGAAATATGGTTCATACCTTACCTCTTTCGTAATATGACTTCATTTCGCCGTCAGGCACCATGCTTCCGCCGGTTGCCCAGAGGATGTGCGTCGAGTCCTGCAGCTTGTCGCAAAGTCCCTTGGCTGTCAAATAATCCGCCGCAGCGGATACAAGAGCCGGTCCCGTAAAGGAAGCACAGGAGGATGGCTCGATGTAGATTTTTTCGCGGTCGGCAAGCAGGGTCAAAAAAGCATACAGCTTTTCGTCGGAGACGGTAAAGCAGCCGTCCAGCAGGCTGTGCATAATAGGAGCGACAAGCCCGGAGGCTCTGCCCACAGCCAGTCCGTCAGCATCGGTTATGCCGTCTATACCTATGTCGGCACAGCATATCTTGTTATCCAGACCGCTTGACAGCGCAAGTGTCATACACGGTGCGTGTGTGGGCTCAGCAAAGAAAATATGAACGGCAGAGCCGAATATTTGCTTGAGTCCAAAGGCAACTCCGCCGGGAGCACCACCCACACCGCACGGAATATATACGAAAAGCGGGTGTGCATCATCGACCTTAACATTTGCCTCTCTAAGCTGCGGTACAAGCCGCTTTGCGGCAACCGCATAGCCGAGAAAGAGATCTGCGGAGCCCTCATCGTCCACAAAGTGACATTTTGGGTCGTTTGCCGCATTGCGCCGACCCTCGGCAACCGCAACCTGATAGTCGTCGGGGTACTCTATTACGTTGACACCCTTGGAGCGCAGAAGCTCCTTTTTCCAGCGGCGGGCATCGGCGGACATATGTACCGTGACCCTGAAGCCGAGCCTTGCGCTGATGATACCAATGGAAAGTCCGAGGTTTCCCGTGGAGCCGACAGCTACGGAATACTCCGAAAAAAGCTCCCTGAAGCGGTCCTCGCACAAAATGCTGTAATCATCGGAAAGACGGAGCATACCGGCCTCGAGTGCAAGCCTCTCGGCAAGCTTGAGAACCTCGTATATGCCGCCTCTTGCCTTGATTGAACCGGAAACAGGCAGATGGCTGTCACACTTCAGAAGCAATCTGCCTTGAAATCGCCCGCTCATGTGCTCAAGGGCAGGCTTTGTGCGGGCGATTTCCGCCAAATCCGACTCGATGATGCCGGAGGCTTTGGCGGTTTCCGGAAATGCCTTGGCAAGGTAAGGCGCAAAGCGCTGCAGCCTTGCTTCCGCTTCATCTATATCGGACATAGAAAACGGAAGCTCGCAGGGCTTGCCGCTGTCCGGATTTATCCAGAGCAGCTCCTCATAATTTGCCAACTGCGCAGCAGTCGGCGTGTGCTGCAAAATGTCTTTGATATCCATAATTCCTCTCCACATTGTAAATATGCGATTTGTCTGCACAGCCAAGCCGCGAAGTAAGGCGGGGCTGAATTGTCAGAAACGGTCGCTGTAGTTGATGAGCTCACGCAAATGCCCGCTCTTGACCTTGGGCTTCTTCCGGGCGGTTGACTGTCCGCCGTCTCCCGACGAAAGCATAAAGTCCTCGTAAGAATATATTTTGCCCCATATTCCGTCGTCGGAGGTCACGAGCAGACCGAAGCTGCCGCCCGAGCCGTCGCGAGCTGCCGTCAGGCTTCCCGGATTCATCAGATATATGCCCTCGTGCTTGAGATATACGGCACGGTGAGTGTGGCCAAAAATCACTCCCACGCAGCCGCTTTCAACTGCCTTGTAGTACAGCCTTTGCATGCTCGCGCCGACATTGTAGCTGTGACCGTGAGTTATCAGAAGGCTGCCGCATTCGGTGTCGAGCAGGGAAAAATCCTCCTCGTCAAAGCAAGCGTCACAATTTCCCTTGGCGGCGACGAGCGGAAGTCCGAGTCGTGCTCTCAGCTCCAGCGCATCGCTGTAATAATCGCCGCAATGCACGAGCATATCCACCGGAGCCTCCGCTGCAAGCCTCTTGTAGACCTCAAGCGCTCGTTCAAGCTTGCCGTGTGTATCGCTTATTACGAAAATTCTCATTTTACAAATTCCTTATTTGTTGTATAATATATAATATAGTATAACATAAGTATGAGAGAAATAAAAAGGAAAACAGCAGAAAAATGAGCGAAAAAAAGATGAAAGTCAAAAATAAGTATTTTCAGCAAGCACTGGTGATAGCTGCGGTAGGTATAGTACTGATAATCGCATATTATGTTGTGAATCATATGCCGGCAGTCAGTGCCGCATTCGCAAAGATGAACGACATACTTATGCCGTTCTATATGGGAATTATAATAGCATATCTGCTTTGCCCCGTATACAACGCCACGGTCAGATCGGTGTACAGACTCAACAAGGGGAGGTTTCGCAGACCCAGCAGTGACCTCACGCTTGCCAGAATAGCGGCAACGCTTGCGGCACTTGCTTTGCTGTTCCTCGTGGTCGTCGGTCTTTTGGTACTGGTAATACCCGATCTTTGGGAAAGCATAACGAGCCTGGCAAAGGATGCGCCGAACATTGCCGCAGATGCACAGGGCTGGATACAGCTTCACGTTGACGAGAATCCGGAGCTTGCGCTTTTGCTGCAGGGAAAGCTTGAAAATATTTCCGACAAATTCATAGCCTGGGCGCAGGAGGAGAGCCTTCCGGGAGTAGAAGCACTTATGACCGGAGTCGTGGACACGCTCGGTACGCTCCTGGACATCTTTGTGGCGCTCGTGATATGCGTTTATATACTGAACAGCAAGGAAACCTTTATGGCACAGTGCCGCAAGCTGATATTAGCTTTGTTTAAGCCGGAAAGAGCAGAGAGCATCTTTGAACTCGGACGTATCAGCAATCAGACCTTCGGAGGCTTTATCAACGGAAAGATCATAGATTCTGCGATTATAGGAGTGCTGTGCTTCATTGTGATGTCCGTGCTTGAGATACCGATGACTATGCTTATCAGCGTGGTGGTGGGTGTCACAAACATCATACCCTTTTTCGGCCCCTTCATCGGAGCCATTCCGTCGATACTCATTTTGCTGATAGTCGATCCGATATCCGCCTTGAAGTTCGGCGTAATGGTCTTGGTGCTTCAGCAGCTGGATGGAAATATAATAGGACCGAAGATACTAGGAAAATCAACCAAAATTGCAAGCTTTTGGGTTATGTTTGCAATAATAGTGGGCGGAGGTCTGTTCGGATTCCCGGGTATGATATTGGGGGTACCCGTTTTCGCCATCATATATACATATGCGAGCAAGTGTATCAACGGTAAGCTGCGCGAAAGAGAGCTCGTTACGGATACGGTCGCATATCAGGATTTCAGCAGATACAACATAAACAAGGAGGATATTTTCTGTGGGGACAGAATCAATAAGGACGGAGATAAAAAACGCGGCGAGCAGCTTAAGGATATGTATTCCAAGCACGAGTAGACCCGATACGGAGCTCTGCGGAGGCATAGAAATAGAGGAAAACGCAGATATGGCGCGTCACAGCTCGTTTAAGGCGGGCGGCAGGGCAAAATATCTGATAAGCGTGTGCACAAGGGATGAGCTGAGAGCGGTGCTGTATGCGCTTACCAATGCGGAAATAAAGCATTTTTTTCTCGGAAACGGCACAAATGTTTTGTTTCGAGATGAGGGCTACGACGGAGCCGTAATAAAAATGAAGGACTTTTCGTCGGTGGCGTACAGCGCAGATGAAGCCTTTCCGGGAATGAGCAGGGAGGAAAGTGAGGCGGCAAACACGCTTATGTGCGAGACGGGGATATATATGTCCACGCTTGCCAGGCTGCTGATGAACAGAGGACTTGGCGGCTTTGAGTTTGCCTCCGGGATACCGGGCAGTCTGGGCGGCGGTCTGTTTATGAATGCCGGCGCTTACGGCGGCGAGCTGAAGGACGTGGTGGGAGGCGTGCTTGCGCTCTCCCCGGACGGAAGCAGCGAGAGAGTATTCACCAACGAAGAAATGAACTTCGGCTACAGGCATAGCTGTCTTGCAGACAACGGATATATCGCGATTGCCGCAAGCCTCAGACTGCACGAGGAGGACCCGGCGGCAATCGAGGAAAGAATGAGAGAGCTGGCGCAGAAGCGCAACTCCAAGCAGCCGGTGCAGTACCCCTCAGCCGGCAGCACCTTCAAACGTCCCGAGGGACATTTTGCAGCAAAGCTGATAGAGGATGCAGGACTCAAGGGAGCCTCGGTGGGAGGAGCACAGGTTTCCGTGCAGCACAGCGGCTTTATCATCAACAGAGGCGGTGCTACGGCTACGGATATATTGCAGCTCATCAGCCTGGTGCAGAATACGGTTTTTGACAGGCTCGGTGTGATGCTCGAGCCCGAGGTAAGGATAATATAGCAGGCGTGCAGCTCAGCAGCTCGGCAGCTCGCAGCTGCGGCGGAAAAGGAAGAACGGAAGAACGATGGAAAAATACGATGATACAATCAAAGCCTATAGGATGATTTACGATCACCATACGCATACCACCTATTCACACGGAAAGGGAAGCATTGAGGATAACGTGAGAGCGGCGGCAGCCAAGGGTCTGCGCTCGATTGCGATAACAGATCACGGGCCGGGGCATATGACATACGGTCTTGACAGAAGCAGGCTGCCGGAGATGAGGGCAGAGATACAGCGGCTCCGAGGCATATACCCGGGGCTTGAGATACTTTTGGGTGTGGAAGCTAATACCGTAAGGACGGAGCCGTACCTGGATGTGACGGCGGCGGAGCGTGGAGAATACGATATTTTGCTTGCGGGCTATCACTACGGAATAAGAAATGCGGGAATGCTGGCGAACTATGCCTACAAGCACGCAGGACTGTTTCGCTCGGAGAGCTCGTCGCTGCGTGTCGCAAACACCGCAATGATTTTGGATGCCTTGTATTTTAATGAGGAGGCAGGCAATCACATCGACATACTCACGCACCCCGCAGACAAGGGCCCGTTTGATATTGAGGATATCACAAAGGCCTGTGCGGACACAGGAACACTCATCGAGATAAACGACAAGCATGAGCACCTGACTGTGGATGAGATACGAATAGCCGCAGGCTATGATGTGCGCTTTGTGATAGGAAGCGATGCGCATATACCGGAAAAGGTCGGCAGCTTTGAGGAACCGCTGCGCAGGGCACTTGAAGCGGGCTTGGATCCGGAGCGCATAGTAAACCTCGAAAAAATTCCGAGATAATATGCCTTTTTACTTGCAAAAGGCAAGGGCAAGGGCATATAATAAATAAATTAAGAGGAGATGATTCTAATGGATCAGGTAATTATGAGGGATCCGGAGGAACTGATGAAGGAATCAATGGAGCACATATATCAGCTCCTTGATGAAAAAAAATATTTTATGGTGCGAGATGAGCTGCTGAGGTTTAACGATGCGGACATTGCAGAGATGTTTGAGGAGCTGCTGGAGGAGCCCGAAGATATTGAGAAGGTGGTGGTTGTATACAGACTGCTGCCAAAGGATGTTTCCGTAGAGGTGTTTTCCTATCTCCCGTCCGACGACCAGCTGAAGATAGTTGACGGCATTACGGACAAGGAGCTGAGCTACATTGTAAGCGAGCTGGATTTCGACGACAAGATTGATATTTTGGAGGAGCTGCCTGCAAATCTGGTGGACAAGATCCTCGAAAAAACACCGAAAAACGAGAGACAGCTCATAAACAACTTTCTGAACTATCCCGACAACTGTGCGGGCAGCCTGATGACACCTGAGTATATCAGCCTGCAAAAGGAGATGACGGTTGCGGAGGCACTGGCGCACATCAAGCGTGAGGGTATGGATGCGGAGACGATCTATACCTGCTACGTCAAGGATGCGGGCAGAAAGCTTATCGGCATCGTTTCTCTGAGCACGCTGGTGATAGCGGACGACAGTACCAGGCTGCAGGATATAATGCATACCGACTATGTATGGCTGAACGTCTACGACGACCGTGAGGAGGTTGCGGAGGGCTTCAAAAAATACGGCTTCCTCGCAATGCCTGTTGTGGACAAGGAGCATCGCCTGGTCGGCATCATCACCGTCGATGATATTTTGGACGTAATCGAGGAGGAAGCGACCGAGGATATCGAAAGAATGAACGGTGTCATCAGCTTCGATGACCCGGAAAAGGACTATTTGGATATTTCGGTTTGGAAGCACGCACTCAGCAGACTTCCCTGGCTGATGATACTGATGGTGGCATACATTTTTACCGGAATGATAATCACCAATTTTGAAGCAAGGCTGTCAGAGATAATCTGTTTGGTCGCATATATGCCGATGCTTATGGGAACAGGAGGAAATACCGGCTCTCAGGCAGCAACTCTGATAATACGCGGACTGGCGACGGGCGAGGTGGATACCTCGGATGCGCTCAAGATACTCTGGAAGGAGATAAGGATAGGCGTTGTGATAGGAACGATCCTGAGCGCATTTAACCTTGTGCGTATATGTCTGCTGGACGGCTACTCGCTCAGCATTGCATTTACGGTATGCCTGGCGATGCTGCTCATCGTCATATTTGCAAAGATACTGGGGAGCATGGTGCCGCTGCTTGTAAAAAAAGCAGGGCTCGACCCGGCATTGATAGCAAATCCGGCAATATCGTCGATATCCGATGCCGTAGCCTTGACGATATATTTTGCGATGGCAAGTCTGCTCCTGGGCTTGTAGCTCGGAACCAAATTTGCCCGCAAAAAATCGGAGGATTTTGTGTGTTTGATCAAAAATCGCTTGTGCTTTACGCTTTAATTTGCTATAATCGGACATAAATAACGGAAGGATGCAAAAAGGAAAAGTAAGCAGGCGTTATGAAAAAAGTGAAACGCAAAGAAAGGAAGGGTAAGGTTATGAGAAAAAAAGTGTTATGTATTTTGTTGAGCTTGTGTGTGGTGATTTCAATGTTTCCGGCGGTGGCGCTGGCGGGCGGCGAAGTGACGACTACAGTGGCATTTGATTGGGATACCGCACTTGGCAATACTTTGAATACGGATGACGAAAGTGGATATATGCTCAGTACACAGGGTAAGGATGTAACGCTGACACTCAGAAACATTAGTTTGACGGGAAGTATTGAAATCCCGTTTGGAGCAAACGGCTATGAAAATATAACCATTGTGATTGACGGTGACAATGCTGTTGAGAGCATTTCCGGATTCCTTTGCAGCTGTACTATACAAGGAAACGGGACACTCACCTTAGGTCAAATCGGAGCCTTTTATGATGGGGGACGATCCAAACTGACTGTAGAAGAAGGTGCGAGTGTTACGGTTAACAACGTACTTGATGTTTCAGAGAATGGAAACGGAGCACAATTGGATGTAAACGGGGAGCTGAAAGTGATTCCGGGGGAAAATGGCAACCTTAATTGCGGAGTGCGTGTCGGTTTCTGCAGTATAGGTGCACAGGGCGTATTAAATGTTGATGCGGACAAAAAGGGCGTTGGTATTGAATTAAGAGGAATGGGAGCGGGAGATCTCCTTGATTTAGATGATGTTCTCAGCATTGCTGATGGCGGAAAGCTTGATGTAAAAACAAACGGAGGTACCGCAGTAAGACTGTATAGAGAAGAAGTTCCAGGCAGCTTTGAGCCGAATGCGGCGAGCGCATTTGTGATACCGAACGGATATCTTGGAGAACAGTATGCGACTATTTTGGAAAAGGCTTCGGGGGAAGCACTCGCATCTCCTGATGAATTTATTCCTAATTTGTGCACCATTGCAGGTGGTATAGTGGATTATAGCAATCACGCTTTGTATTCTCCTGTGGTTGTTATTCCTGTTGAATCCAATCAGCAGACAAGCGGCGGCAGTTCAAGGGGTCCGTGGTACAGTGTGATCACAGAGGAAAGCAAGGGCGGAAGCGTGGAGCTTACGGGCAGCTTTGTACGTATCGTAAGCAATGCGTATGCGCGCAGGGGCACGGAGCTTACGCTCACACCGAAGCCTGCGGACGGATATATGCTCAAGACACTGTATATCAACGACGAGCCGGCAGAAAACACACCGTATGTTTTCAGTATACTTGAGGATGTTACTGTCAAGGCGGTCTTTGAAAAGACACAGGCACAGCTTGTCAAGGAGGCAGGTGATTACGCAAGCTCAATAAAGCTTATCGCAAGATCCGAGCTTACCAAGACCTCAAAGGGCAAGAAGGCAGTAAAGCTATACTGGTACGAAAAGAACGGAAGGAAGCTGAGCTTTGACGGCTACGAGATATATCGCTCCGTAAAAAAGAGCAGCTACGGAAAGAAGCCGATTTTTACAACAAAGAAAACTCAGTATCTGAATACGGCAATCAAGAAAGGAACTCGTTACTATTACAAGCTGCGCGGATACAAGCAGATTGGTGACATCAAGCTGTACTCCGATTGGTCAACGCAGGCTTGGAGAAAGGTAAAGTAGAATTTATACGATAAGGGCTGTTTAATAAATGCAGGGACGGGCGATTTTGTTTTTGCCCGTCTCCGCTTACAATATACATAAGAAAGAGAGGCAGAAATGGCATATTATTTCAAGGAACCATCAAGAACATTCAACGAGTATCTTCTCGTCCCGGGCTATTCGAGCAAGGCTTGCCGTGTAGAAGCGGTTTCGCTTGCAACACCGGTGATAAAATTCAGAAAAGGCGAAGAGCCGGAGATTACAATGAATATTCCGTTAGTTTCTGCTGTGATGCAGGCAGTATCGGACGACAACATGGCGGTCGCACTCGCAAAGGAGGGTGGGATTTCTTTTATTTTCGGCTCGCAGTCGATAGAAAATCAAGCGGCGATGGTGCGCCGTGTCAAGGCTCACAAGGCAGGCTTTGTGACGAGCGATTCCAATCTTACACCTGAGCACACGCTGCGCGACGTGATTGCGCTCAAGGAGGAAAAGGGACACAGCACGATTGCAATTACGGATGACGGTACGGCGGAGGGCAGGATACTCGGACTGGTGACAAGCCGTGATTACAGGGTTTCACGTATGGACTTGGATACGCCGATACAGGAATTTATGACACCGTTTGAGAAGCTTGTCTACGGCAAGACGGGCATAACGCTCAGCGAGGCAAACGATATTCTTTGGGATAACAAGCTGAATGCTCTGCCTATCATTGACGAAAATCAGCGCTTGACTCATTTTGTATTCCGCAAGGACTACGATTCTCATAAGGACAATCCGAATGAGCTTTTGGACGAGCACAAGCGTTATGTCGTAGGTGCGGGCGTAAATACCCGTGACTATGAGGAAAGAATACCTGCGCTTGTCGAGGCGGGCGTAGACGTGCTTTGCATAGACAGCTCGGAGGGCTACAGCGAGTGGCAGGCTGACACGATTCGCTGGGTTCGCGAAAAATACGGCGATTCGGTAAAGATCGGTGCCGGCAACGTCGTAGACGGCGAGGGCTTCCGCTATCTGGCAGAAATCGGTGCGGACTTTGTAAAGATAGGCATCGGCGGCGGTTCCATCTGTATTACGCGTGAGCAGAAGGGCATAGGCAGAGGTCAGGCAACTGCGGTTATCGAGGTTGCGGCAGCTCGTGACGAGTATTTTAAGGAAACGGGTATTTATGTGCCGATTTGCTCCGATGGCGGCATCGTATACGACCATCATATGACCCTGGCTTTGGCGATGGGTGCGGATTTTATTATGCTTGGCAGGTATTTTGCCCGTTTTGATGAGTCTCCGACGAACAAGCTGAATCTCAACGGCAACTATGTCAAGGAGTACTGGGGCGAGGGCTCCAACCGCGCAAGAAACTGGCAGAGATACGACCTGGGCGGCGATCCGAGAATGAAGTTTGAGGAGGGTGTGGACTCGTATGTTCCGTATGCGGGCTCGCTCCACGACAACGTAAATCTTTCGCTTACCAAGGTAAAATCGACAATGTGCAACTGCGGCGCGCTTTCCATCAAGGAATTACAAGAAAAGGCAAAGCTCACGCTTGTATCCTCGACCTCAATCGTCGAGGGAGGCGCTCACGATGTTATCCTGAAGGATACGTCGGGCAATGTGATAAAATAAGGAGGAATAGATATGGATACAAACAAGAGACCGGAAACAATGGTAAGAATAACGACGCCCGAGCTTGCGGAGGCGTTTATCGCAGAGCAGCTTGCGGCAATCAAGGCGCAGGTTGGAGACAAAAAGGTTTTGCTTGCACTTTCGGGAGGCGTTGACTCCTCGGTGGTTGCCGCACTTTTGATAAAGGCTATAGGCAAGCAGCTCGTGTGTGTTCACGTAAATCACGGCTTGCTCAGAAAGGGCGAACCGGAGCAGGTAATAGAGGTGTTCAGAAATCAGATGAACGCCAATCTGGTGTATGTGGATGCGACTGACCGCTTCCTCGACAAGCTCGCAGGTGTGGACGAGCCGGAAAAGAAGAGAGGAATCATCGGCGAGGAGTTTATTCGCGTTTTTGAGGAGGAGGCGCGCAAGCTTGAGGGCATAGAATTTTTGGCGCAGGGAACGATTTACCCGGATATTCTCGAATCTGACGGGGTCAAGGCTCATCATAATGTTGGGGGACTCCCTGAGGATATGCAGTTTGAACTGGTTGAGCCGGTTAAGCTTCTCTACAAGGACGAGGTTCGTGTGGTCGGAAGGGTTCTCGGACTTCCTGACAATATGGTCTACAGACAGCCGTTCCCGGGACCGGGACTGGGAGTTCGCTGCACCGGAGCCATCACCAGAGACAGACTCGAGGCTGTAAGAGAGGCTGACGCTATAGTAAGAGAAGAGCTGGGCAAGCTGGAGCCTGCACCGTGGCAGTATTTTGTTGCGATTCCGGATCTGAAATCCACCGGCATAAAGGACGGCAAGAGATATATGGGCTGGGCGGCAATCATCAGAGCCATCAACACGGTCGATGCCGTAACTGCGCAGAGCGTAGAAATCCCGTTTGCGATCCTGTGCAGGATCAGGGACAGAATCATTGCAGAGGTACCCGGCATCAACAGAGTCCTGTGGGACATCTCAGACAAACCCGTGTCGACGATTGAGTGGGAGTGACCGAAAGAAACCCCGAAAGCCTTGGAAACACTGGCTTTCGGGGCTTTTTGTTATTGC
>CAZQSP010000015.1:0-16355 GCA_964596085.1 uncultured Oscillospiraceae bacterium | reverse complement strand
GCCGATGATACTTGGTGGGAAGCTGCCTGGGAAAGTAGGACGTTGCCGGTTTGAACAAAAGCAGACTCAAAAGAGTCTGCTTTTTTAGTGCTCCGGCAACATCTCTACTTTCCGGAAAGTACGCTTTTCTCCGATTATATGCGGCTGAAGCCTAACGGCGTTGCCGCAAAGTCGAAAAGCGTGAAACTCGCAAGACTACGCTTGCTCGTTATATGGACGTTGCCGGTTTGAACAAAAGCAGACTCAAAAGAGTCTGCTTTTTTAGTGCTCCGGTAAGATCTCTTTTTTGCGGAAAGTACGCTTTTCTCCGATTATATACGGCTAAAGCCTAACGGCGTTGCCGCTTTTTTTATTCTTAGGACTTCAAAAACTGTATTGGATGTGATATACTAAGCCTGTATATAATCAGACATTTGTGCTTCTGTTTGAATATTACGGCTGTTAAGAAAGGCGGAAATACTGTTATGGCATTTGCAAAGGTTTGTATGGCGGTTTTGGTTTGTATTCCGATTTGCTGTCTGATATATTATTGTATAAAAATGCTTGTAGATCAAATAAGATAGGTTATACGAAGGAGAGCGGCAATGGGAACTGCTAACAAAGGCTTTTTTATTTCTGTTGAGGGACCTGACGGTTCGGGGAAATCCACTCAGATTGAGTTTATAAAGGAGTTTTTCAGAGAGAGGAACATAGACTTCGTTTTTACAAGGGAACCCGGAGGAACCTCGATCGGTGAGAAAATCAGAACAATCCTGCTTGATACCGACAATGCGGAGATGGATGCTATGACTGAGGCTATGCTGTATGCAGCGGCAAGGGCACAGGATGTGGCAGAGGTGATAATGCCGGCCTTGGAGGCAGGCAAGGTTGTCATCTGTGACCGCTTTGTAGATTCAAGCATCGCTTATCAGGGCTACGGCAGAGCACTGGGAGATTCGGTAAGACATATAAACAGCTATGCGGTACGTCATTGTATGCCTGATCTGACTTTTCTTATGAAGCTGGATCCGGAGGTCGGAAAGCATCGGATAAAAACCGAGCTTCAGGATAGACTTGAGGCGGAGCGCGAGGCATTCCACAGAGAGGTATACAGAGGATATCTTGAGCTTGAGGCAGCCTGTCCGGAGAGAATCTTCGGCATAGATGCATCAAGAAGTATTGATGAAATCAAAGCGGATGTTTGTCTGAAATTGGAGGAGCTGCTGTCCGGGAAGCCTTCTCGGGCATAGCTTGTATGTATTTGATTCGGTAGGAGAGTGTAATTGAGTTTTGCGGAGCGTAGGGATAATCAAAAACTAATAAAACGCATATCGACATCCATTCTTTCGGGAAGTCTCTCTCATGCCTATATTATTGAGGCGGACAGGCGAACGGACAAGCTCGAGTTTGCTATGGATTTTCTGAAGGCGACAAGCTGTGAGCTTCGCCCGGGAATCGGCTGCGAGGAATGCGCATCCTGTCGCAGGCTTATGCACGGAAACTGTGAGGATTTGCATATAGTCAGTGCTACAGGAAATTCACTAAAGGATAAGGATATATCTGAGCTGCAGGATAAGCTCAGATCAAAGCCGCTCGGTCGGCGGAATATGGCAATTATAGCCGATGCCGATACGATGACGGTCAGAGCACAGAACAGACTGTTGAAGACCCTGGAGGAGCCGTCCGGAAATGCTCTTATAGTATTGTTGAGCGAGAACAGGGAAAATCTACTGCAGACGATTCGATCCAGATGTGTAGCCTACAGTCTCAACAGCTATGAGGAGCAAGCGAGCGGTCAAAAAGCAGGTGCTGAAGCTGAGACGGGAAAGCAGGCTGCGGAGGAGGTTGTTGATGCACTTTTGGCAAATGAAAAATTCTTTTTTCTCAAGCAGATATTGAGTAAACGTATAAAGAACAGCAGTGATGCGAAGCTAATGCTTGACGAGATGGAAGTAATATATCGCAACTGTCTTTTGGGAAAGGATGCAAGAGGCAGATCGCTCAAGCAGGACTTGATTTTTTACTTTGTCGATTTAATCGAAGAAGCACGCAGAGATATAATTGCAAACGTGAATTATAGCTATGCATTAAAGGAACTTATATTAAAAATCGGAGGAATATATGGTTAAGGTTACAGGGGTCAGATTTAAGACAGCAGGAAAGGTTTACTATTTTGATCCGGCGCAGTTTTATTTGAAACCGGGCGACAATGTCATCGTTGAAACCGCAAGAGGTATGGAATTTGGTACGGTAACTATGGAAATCTCGGAGGTTGACGAGAGGGAAATAGTGGCTCCGCTGAAAAAAATAATTCGTATAGCGAACAAAGAGGATCACAGAAAGCATAAAGAAAACGAAAAGAAAAAGGAAAAGGCAATGCGACTTTGCCAGGAAAAGGTGGACAAGCATGGACTTGTTATGAAGCTGATAGACGTGGAGTACACCTTCGACAACAGCAAGATCATTTTCTATTTTACCGCAGACGGACGTGTCGATTTCAGAGAATTGGTAAAGGATTTGGCAGCCGTATTCAAGATGAGGATCGAACTGCGCCAGATAGGAGTCAGAGACGAGGCAAAGATGATGGGAGGCATTGGCAGCTGCGGCAGAGCATTGTGCTGCCATAGCTGGCTTGCTGATTTTGAGCCTGTTTCCATCAAGATGGCAAAGGTGCAGAGTCTCTCACTGAATCCTGCAAAAATCTCGGGAATATGCGGAAGGCTCATGTGCTGCCTAAAGTATGAAAATGATATTTATATGGAGCTGCGCAGGGGTATGCCCGATGTAGGAGAGAGGGTCAGAACTCCCGATGGGATGGCACGTGTGGTAGATACAAAGCTGCTCGAAAACAAGGTTATGGTCAGACTTTTTATGGACAGAGACAAGTCCGACAAGAACGATACGGGCGAGGAGAAGCTTACACCGGACATCTATACGTACAAGAAGGAAGAAATCAGGCGTGTTGAACGTCATAAGGAGAGAAGGGAAAGCAGCAATCCTTTCGAGGGACTGGATGCGGAAACGCTCAAGGAGATGCAGCAGCTCATAAAGGACTAGCAGTAGGCAGCACGGGAGTAGGATAAGATGACAGAAAGAATTGACGATATAGGCTTCGGCGGTCTGAAGCTGATACAGGATCCCGAGGAGTTTTGTTACGGCGTTGATGCGGTTATACTGGCTGATTTTGCAGCCGTACGGCTGTCAAGAAAAACAAGGAGAACCTCCGAGGGCTTGAGGCAGAGCTGCGTCGTTGATTTGGGCACGGGAAGCGGCATCATACCTCTGATACTCTCTGCCAAAACCGAGGCGAACAGGATAGTGGGTGTGGAGCTGCAGCAGGCTTCGTATTGCAGAGCCAAAAGAACTGCCGCACTCAACGGGCTTGAGGAACGTCTCAGCTTTATAAATTCGGATGTGAAGAGCATTTCGACTTACCCAAAATCAGAGCGGTCAGAAGCTGCAGATGCACAAGCATTTGAAGCTCTGCTCGGAAGGGTGGATGCAGTTACCGCAAATCCGCCATATATGCCGCGAAGCGCGGGACTCACAAATTCAAACAGCGCAAAGGCGATAGCCAGACACGAGACAACAGCGGGGCTTTGGGATTTTTTTGCTGCGGCAGCGGCATTGCTCAAGCCCAAGGGTGACTTGTTTATGGTGCATCGACCATCAAGACTTGCGGATATATGCTGCTATGCAAGGGAAACCGGACTGGAGCCCAAGGAGCTTCGTTTTGTCAGCCCAAGCGCAAGAAAGGCGGCAAATATCGTTTTGATACATTGTGTCAAGGACGGAGGCAAGGAGCTTAAGCTGTCAGAGCCGCTTTTCGTATATGAGGAGGACGGTAGCTACACCGACGAGCTGCGGCAGTGCTATCTGTAAAAGCAAGGCTATATGTACCTGCAAACAAGCAGCGAGACTATCATGCCCGTAAGGTAGCCTATCAAGCCTCCTGCAAGCGCATGACGCAGGTTTTTTACCTTGGTAACACCGAAATACAGTGCCAGGACGTATATGACCGTTTCACAGCCTCCCGACATAACGCAGGCAACACGTCCGATATAGGAATCAGGATCGCTTATCTCCAAAATATCCTGAACTATGATGAATGAACCGCTTCCGGATATTGCCCTGAGAAGCATAAGAGGCAGTAGCTCCACGGGTATGCCGACAAAGTCAAAAAACGGTCCAAGCACGGTATATAGGAAATTCAGAAGCCCCGAGGCTGTCAATCCGTTGACGGCCAGATATATGCCTATCATAAACGGAAGAATGTCAACAGCGGTCTTTAGGCCCTCCTTGGCACCGTCAATGAAATAGTCATATACGGGTGCTTTTTTTATCAGTCCGTAGCAAATGATGACGGCCGCCATCACAGGTAAGAACCCGACGGAAATCGCAGAAAAAACAGCACTCACGTTTTACTCACCCCCCTTTCGCTCAAGCAGCTTGCAGACAAATACAGATACAATGATTGTAAGCGTTGCGGTTATGAGAGACGGCAGCACTATAGAGTACGGATCTGAGGAGCCCAGCTCCTCGCGTATTTGTATGGTAACAATCGGGATAAGCGGAGCAAAGGCCATATTTACCACAGCAAAGGTACACATATCGTTGCTTGCCGTGCTCCGGTGACTGTTTTGCGCATCCAGCTTTTCCATGGTTCGCAGTGCGAAAACGGTTGAGCTGTTTCCGGCACCGAAAATGTTAGACATAAAGCTCATTATGATGTAGGAAAGTGTTTCGGGATCTCGCTGCTTTGGAAAGAGAAGTCTCGTAAAGGGAAGCAGGAGACCGGAGACCTTGTTGATAAGTCCCGTTTGTTCTGCAATCTTCATCAGACCGCTCCACATGGCCATAATTCCGGCGAGACTAAGAATAAAGCTGACAGCATTTTGTGAGCTTTCCATAAGTGCCGTTCCAAACAAATCAAGTCTCCCTGCAGGGCAAGCATAAGCAAATGAGGCGAGAAAAATTACCGCCCAAATATAGTTCATCATAGCGTAAAACCTCCATCAAAAAAATATATGCAAAAAACAAAAAAAGATGTTGCAATTATTTCCATTTATGGGCTATAATAAGGTAAGGGCAAAAATGTCCGCTTTTAGGATGGAGGAGGTATCTGATGACAGTAACGCTCACACTAAAAGGAGTCTTGCTTACAAGCATTGCGCTACTGGTGATCGTACTTCTGATTTACATCATAGTGCTGATACGAAAGCTGATTGAAACACTCAAGCAGGTTGACGGCATTCTGTCCGACACTAAGGAGGTAACTGCGGTAGCCTCTGAGAGAGTGCAGCAGGTAGACGGCATGATGGATGAGTTAGGAGGTACAGTCGGAGTTGTGATTGATGCGATGAAGGGAAACCAAAACATCGTGGCAGCCTTAACCCATATTGTAGATGCAGCCTCATCGCTTATCGGTATGATCCGCAGAAAAAAAACCGAATGCGATGACGGAGGTGCTGAAAAAGCTCCCAAGCGGAGCAGAAAGCAAAGACGAAAAGAGGCCGTACAAGCAAAAAAAATTTAATTGATTAGGAGGTATTGCTGTGAAAGCAACAGGAATCGTAAGACCGGTAGACCCATTGGGCAGAGTTGTTATCCCGGTAGAACTTAGAAGAAACATGAATATCAAAACTGACGACACGCTTGAGGTGTTCGTAGAGGACGACTACATCATGCTGAAAAAGTATGAGCCTGCGTGTATCTTCTGCGGAGATGCAAAGGATGTCATCGACATCAGAGGCAAGAAGGTTTGCAAGAACTGTTTAGAGGCTATGAAAAACCTCTAAGCTAGACGGAGGCTTACATTGGCAAAGTATGTTGTAAAGCAAAGCGGACCGTTGCGCGGTGAGGTTTTTATCAGCGGTGCCAAGAATGCGGTGCTTCCGCTTATGGCGGCGGCACTGCTTTCTGAGGAGGAATGCGTGATACGCGATGTACCGCAGCTTCGAGATGTGGCATTTATGAAGGAAATTCTGATGTCACACGGCGCACAGGTCACAGAATTGGGTGAAAATGTTTTGTCCATAAAAACAAAGGACATAACAGCAACCCAAGCGCAGTTTGAGCTTGTAAACAAGATGCGAGCATCTATTCTGATCATGGGACCCTTGCTCGCCAGGAAGGGCAGAGCAAGGATTCCGTTGCCGGGAGGCTGCGCAATCGGAGCCAGGCCGATAGACCTTCATCTGAAGGGTCTTGAGGCGTTGGGAGCACTTATCACCGTAAACAAGGAGGAGGGCTATGTCGAAGCTGTAGCCGGACCGCAGGGTCTGATAGGTGAAATGATCTATCTCGACTTCCCGAGTGTAGGTGCAACCGAGAACATCATGATGGCGGCCGTTCTGGCACAGGGCACAACCTACCTTGAAAATGCGGCTGAGGAGCCCGAAATCGTCGATTTGGCAAACTTTTTGAACAAAATGGGGGCCAAGATCAAGGGGGCAGGAACCGATACCATAAGGATTGAGGGCGTGGACAAGCTGCATGGTGCAAGGCATACGGTAATTCCCGACAGAATAGAAGCAGGAACCTTTATGCTGGCGGCTGCAATAACAAGAGGAGCATTGCATATTCGCAATGTGGTTCCGGATCATCTGAAGCCCATTATCGCCAAGCTTCGCGAGTGCGGTGTTCGGATAGAGGTCGGGGACGAAGAAATGATAGTACGAGGAGATCTTGGACCTCATACGGCAACCGACATCAAAACACTGCCGTATCCGGGATTTCCTACAGACATTCAATCGCCTTTTATGACCTACCTTACGACGGTTGACGGAGAAAGCACGGTCATAGAGACAGTATTTGAGAACCGCTTTATGCACGTGGCTCAGCTCAACAAGATGGGAGCCGGCATAGAGACCGCAGGTAACAAGGCAGTGCTCAGAGGCAACGCAAGGCTGAGAGGTGCCGAGGTGATGGCAACGGATCTGAGAGCCGGAGCTGCCTTGGTGCTGGCAGGCTTGGTGGCCGAGGGTGAAACAGAAATTTCAGAAATCTATCATATTGAGCGTGGCTATGAGAAATTCATAGAAAAGTTCGAGAGGATAGGCGCAAGCATAACAAAAATTTAGGGTCGGAGCAGAGCTCCGACTCTTTTTGTTTGTCAAGATACGGTTGAGCTGACATCGTGTATGCACAATACAATATACTTTGTTAAAAAATGCACAAAATTTGCTAAAATATGTTTTAATTTTTTTATTATTGTGGTAAAGCTAATATAAGGGCAGTGACAAGCCAAAATAATCTAAGAGGCGAGGAGGAAATCAGATGTTCAGTGATGAATTGAATTTGATTCGCAAAAGTGAGGAGGAGGCGAGGCTGAGGCGGAGCAGGGCGAAGGCGGAGGCAAGAAGGCTTGCTGAGGCGGCCGATTCTGAGGCGCGGGCGATACTCGAGGATGCCGATAGAAAAGCAAAAGAAAGCCTTGCAGAGGCTGTGCGGGCAGGAGAGTGCGAGGCGACTGCTTTGTACAACGAAATTATACGTAAGGCAGACGAGAGCGCAGCAGCGCTTGCAGCCTCTGCCGCCGCTTCCAAAGAAAAAGCTGTCAGGCTGATAGCGGAAAGGATAGTAGAGACAAGTGGCAATCGTTAAAATGCAAAAGCTGACAGCTATAGCTGCAGTTGAGGATAAAAAGAAGCTGATCGCGGAGCTGATGGAGCTTGGAGTGGCAGAAATTACCGAGCAGAGAGAACGAGAAGCCGATGAAGCCTTTGCCGGCTTCCTGAAAAGGGATGCAGCCGCAGAGACTGCCGAAGGCTTTGAAAAAAAACTTTCCGAGGCGAGGGCTGCACTTGCTGTTCTGGAGGAATATGCGACTTACCCCAAACCGCTGTTTGCCACTCAGAGAAGAATCACTCGGCAAAGGGCGGAAGCAGCGGCCGGAAGCGAAACAGAGGCAGCAATACATTCAAGGATTTCCGAGCTTTTGAGCCTCGAGGCAGAAATAGCTGCGGTATCGGACAGGATAAACAGAACAGAGAGTGATATAGCTATGCTGAAGCCTTGGATAGCCTATGATCTGCCTTTGTCTCTCAAGAATACCGAAACGGTCAATCTGATAACGGGCATAGTCCCAAAATCGGAGCTGGGTGATATAGCTACCCTTGAGAAAATAATTACAGGCAAGCTGAGAGAGTCTGCCACCTCAGAGACAGAAAACAATTCGCAGGATAGGGGCTGTGAGCAGACCCCGGCAGATTATCTGATGCTCAAGGAGGTTTCGGCGGACAAGGAATATATGTATATAGCTGCACTGATTGCAAAGCGTGAGACAGAGGCGGCAATGACGGAGCTGAGGCGAGTGGGCTTTTCGGAGCTTGACCTGTCCGCATTTTCTCGGACCGCAGATGATGCCATCAAGGAGCTGCGCGGGGCAAAGAGAGAGGCGGAGGAGCAGCTGCGCAAGCTAAAGTCGCAGGTCTGCTCTTATGTCGGAGATAGGGAGACAATAGAGGAATATGCAGATTACTTTGCGGTTGAAAGAGACAAGGAAAGAATATGCGAAAAATTGCTGAGGACAGAAAAAACCTTTGTAATTGAAGCTTGGATGCCTGTGCGGGCAGAAAAAGCACTTGCAGAGTGTATGGAGGCAGTCGGTGCGTATTACAGCTTCAGACCGCCGCAGGACGGGGAGGAGGTTCCGGTTTTGCTCGAGAATCGAAGCTTTTTCCGACCTACAGAAGCAATTACTGAGATGTACTCGCTGCCGGGATACGGAGGCTTTGATCCGACCGCAATATATTCGCTCTTTTACATCATTTTCTTTGGGATGATGTTCAGCGATGCGGGATACGGACTGATTCTGGCAATAGGCTGTGCGTTTATTCTGAAAAAGCTTGAGCCTGCGGGGACAACGGAGAAAATGGTGCGGCTGTTCTTCTACTGCGGTATATCAACTACAGTATGGGGAGTTCTGTTCGGAGGCTTCTTTGGCGATGCAATAGCTGTATTTTCAAACAATTTCATCGGCAGCCGGCACAGCTTTGATGCGCTGTGGTTCAACCCGCTTGAGGATCCGATGAAGCTGCTGATATTTTCGCTTATACTCGGTGTGATACATCTGTTTATTGGAATGGGAATACAGGCATATATGCACATAAAGGAGGGCAGGCTCGCAGATGCACTCTTTGAGGTGGGCGTATGGTATATAGCCCTCATAGGCTTGGCGCTATGGCTTTGCGCCTCAGCCATGCTTGAGTCGGAGAGTATGGCTGCGGCAGGTATGTGGCTGAGCCTGCTCGGTGCGATGGGTGTGGCTTTCGCAGGAGCAAGAGGGAAAAAGGGTATAGCCCGTATCACGGGCGCATTTTCCAATATATACAGCATAACAAGCTGGATATCGGATATTCTCTCGTATGCGAGATTGCTTGCTTTGGGACTTGCGACGGGAGTAATCGCCCAGGTCGTAAACACGATGGGCTCGCTTTTCGGAGGAGGAGCGGCGGGAGTGCTGCTGTTTGTGCTGATTTTTATAGTAGGTCACGCTATAAATTTTGCAATAAACCTGCTGGGCGCATTCATACATTCGGCAAGATTGCAATATGTGGAATTTTTCGGGAAATTTTATATTGACGGCGGCGAGCCGTTTGACCCGTTTCGCAGACGGACGACTTATGTAAGAGTAGAAAAAGATTAGGTGAGGGAGAACAAGGAGAAGAAAAATGTTTTTTGAATTTATCGACGGAAACAGCTTAGCACTTTTGGGAGCAGCCATTGCAGCCTTGGCAGGTATAGGCTCGGCTATGGGTGTGGGAATTGCGGGACAGGCAGCTTCTGCGGTTGTGGCAGAGGATCCGAAGAAGTTCGGCAAAACGATAATCCTGCAGGCGCTGCCGGGAACTCAAGGAATATACGGACTCATCATAGCCTTTCTTATATTGGTAAAGATAGGTATGCTGAGCGGCGAAATGCTTGCGCTTACGGCATCGCAGGGCTTCTACTTCCTGTGTGCGGGCATACCTGTGGGTGTGGTCGGAATTTGGTCGGGAATAGCTCAAGGCAAGGCTGCGGCTTCTGCGCTTCAGCTTACGGCAAAAAGACCGGATCAGATGGTAAAGGGCATCATATATACGGCAATGGTAGAAACATATGCGATTTTTGCACTTTTGGTATCGGTGCTGATTTGGCTCAGAATACCCGTATAGAAAGCAGAGACGGTACGGAAGGAACGTGCTGAGGACTTTGCAACACAGGAAGCAGAGAGGATTTACTATGGGAATTGAAAGGATTACAGACAGAATAATGCAAGAAGCAGGAGCTGAATGTAATATTGTTATACGGGCTGCCGAGGAGCAGGCGAGGGCAGCTTTGGCGGCTGCTGAGGCAGAAGCGGAGAAGCTGCTGTCAGATGCGGAACAGAAAGGACTCAATCAAAGGGAGAGAATGCTCAAGTACAAAAGGGCGGCTGCGGATATAGATGCCGGAAAAAAAATATTGGCACTCAAACAGGAGCTCCTTGCAGAATGCTTTGTTGCCGCAGAGGCAGCAATCAGAGGAATGGATGAGGATGAATATGTTGAGCTGCTGATTTCCTTGGGAAGGGCAGCCGATATGTACGGCGGAAGGCTGCTGTTCAATGCCGACGAAAGAGAGCGGATAGGGCAGCGAGTATGTGACGGCTTGAATGCGGCGGCAGCAGCCGCACGTCGGGATAAATACGGAGACGAAATACAGTATGCCGAGAGATTTACCCTGGACGATGCAAGCGGAACGATGAGGGGCGGCTATATTATAGCCTACAGAGCGACCTTCGCCGACTGCACTGTGGAAGCGTTGGTGGAGGAGCATCGCTTGGAGCTTTCGGGCGAGGCAGCAAAAATATTGTTCGGCTGAGTAGGGAGGAAGCATTGCGATGGCAAGAAGAAATGAAAATGACTATATTTTTTCGTCAGTTTTGATTCGGAGCAAGGAAGGCTCACTCCTGAAAAGGAGTGATTACGGAAGGCTGCTCGAGCAAAGGGAACTCGGAACGGCACTCAGGCTGCTTGATGAGCTGGGTTATACGGGCATGGCAGCCCTGTCAGAGGACGAGCACGAGCACGCCGGGCTGAACGACGAAGCAAATGCTTTATATGAAAAAAACGTCGGCGACTTTGAGGAGCTTTTGGACGAGGAGCTGAGAAAAACCTATGAGCTTGTGCTTTCACTGACGGCGGAGGATGAGTCTGTGAGACTGCTGCTTTATCCGAACGACTACCACAATGCAAAGGTGCTGCTGAAGGCTGAGGTTTTGGGCACAGATCCGAGGAGGCTTATGATAAGCAATGCGAGCATAGCACCGCATAGCTTGCGTGAGGCGGTCAGAAAGCGGGATTTTACTAAGCTTTCGCCGGAGCTGAGCCGGGGGATAAACGCAGCACTTGAGGCCTTCTCAAGAAGCCGAGATCCGCAGGAAATAGACATTATCCTGGACAAGGCGTGCTTTGCGGATATGCTTTCGGAGGCCGAAAAGCTCGAAAATGCTTTTGTTTCGGAATATCTTCGTTTGCTTATAGATATTGCAAATATGAGCGCACTTGTAAGGCTGCGGAGGATGAAGCAGCAGAGAGCAGCCTTCTCCGGGATATTCATTGAGGGTGGAAATGTGGATAGAAGCAAGCTGGAGGCAATGTATGATGAAGCGTATACGCAGATTGCTGAGAGGCTTATGCCGCTAGGCTACCACAAATTCTTTTCGGTCGGAGCAGAGACTGCCAGAGTAAACGGAAGCTTCACTGCAATGGAGAAAATTGCGGACGATTTGGAGATGGAGCAGGCAAAAAAGGCAAAATATTTGCCCTTCGGCTTGGAAGTAGCGGTAGCATACATCATAGCAAAGGAAGCGGAGATCAAAAATCTGAGAATCATTCTTGCAGGCATAAGAGCCAAAACCGATGCGGCAAGGATAACGGAAAGGTTGAGAGAGACATATGTATAGGATAGCTGTTATAGGGGACAGAGAGAGCGTACTCGGCTTTGGTGCCGTCGGGCTTTCGGTTTTTCCGACAGAGGATGCTAACGAGGCAAAGCGACTGTTAAGGAGGCTTGCCGGAGAGGATTACGCAATTATATATATAACGGAGCAGTTATATCAATATATGACAAATGAGGCAGAGGAATACATCGACTCAAGGCTGCCGGCGATCATTCCGATTCCCGGAAGAAACGGCAGTCTCGGAATCGGTAGGGCAGCCGTAAAAAAATCGGTGGAACGAGCTGTAGGAGCCGATATATTGTTTGGAGGGAATTAAGATGGCAGAAGGCAAGATA
Organism: uncultured Oscillospiraceae bacterium; assembly: GCA_964596085.1. Lineage (GTDB taxonomy): Bacteria > Bacillota > Clostridia > Peptostreptococcales > Anaerovoracaceae > CAG-238. Next base: position 4,115 of record CAZQSP010000015.1, on the reverse strand, counting down.
TTAAAGGTATCCGGACCACTGGTAGTCGCTTCCGGTATGGAGAATGCGAATATGTTTGACGTGGTTCATGTCGGCGAGAAGGGCTTGATTGGAGAAATTATAGAAATGCGCGGTGACAGAGCCTCTATCCAGGTGTACGAGGAAACGGCAGGGCTGGGTCCCGGCGCGCCTGTGGTTTCGACAGGAGCACCGCTTTCGGTAGAGCTGGGCCCCGGACTTATAGAGACCATGTATGACGGAATACAGCGACCGCTTGAGGAAATGGTCAGGGTGGCAGGCAGCAGCATAACAAGAGGAATAAAGGTTCCGGCTCTATCCAGGGAACGAAAATGGGATTTCAAGCCTTTGGTGAGGGTAGGCGATGAGCTGGAAGCCGGCGATGTGATCGGAGAGGTAAGGGAGACTGTGCAGGTAACTCAGCGCATAATGGTTCCCTACGGAATAAAGGGTACAGTAGATTCGATAGAGAGCGGAAGCTATACCGTGGATCATACGGTTTGCAAGCTGCGATTGACGGAGGACTGCGGTGCAGAGGGCTTGCGTAAGGGGGACATACGTCCGATTTCAATGATGCAGAAATGGCCTGTAAGAAGGGCGCGTCCGTACAAGGAAAAGCTTGTTCCGGAAATGCCGCTGATTACGGGACAGCGAGTTATAGATACTATGTTTCCAATCGCTAAGGGCGGCGTTGCGGCAGTTCCGGGCCCCTTTGGTTCGGGAAAAACTGTGGTTCAGCATCAGCTTGCAAAATGGGCGGATGCGGACATAGTGGTGTATATAGGCTGCGGAGAACGCGGAAACGAGATGACGGATGTTCTCAGGGAATTTCCGGAGCTCAAGGACCCTCGCTCGGGCGAATCGCTTATGAAGCGAACCGTGCTCATCGCAAACACATCAGATATGCCTGTGGCAGCACGCGAGGCTTCCATATATACGGGAATCACCATAGCGGAATATTTTCGAGATATGGGATATTCGGTGGCACTGATGGCTGATTCCACCTCAAGGTGGGCTGAGGCCTTGCGAGAGATGTCGGGTCGTTTGGAGGAAATGCCGGGCGAGGAGGGCTATCCGGCATATTTGGCATCAAGATTGGCGCAGTTTTATGAGAGAGCGGGCAGAACGCTTTCTCTCGGTAGGGAAGGGCGTATAGGGGCGCTTTCTGCGATAGGAGCGGTATCACCTCCGGGCGGAGACATCTCCGAGCCGGTGTCGCAGGCAACGCTGCGCATAGTAAAGGTTTTCTGGTGCTTGGATTCGTCGCTGGCATATGCCAGACATTTCCCGGCAATAAACTGGCTTCGCTCGTATTCACTTTATGTGGAGCGACTGGAAAAATGGTATGCGGAAAATGTTGATAAGGATTTTCCTGCAATGAGGGAGGAAGCCTTGGCACTTTTGCAGCAGGAAGCCGAGCTGAATGAAATCGTTCAGCTCGTCGGGGCAGATTCACTTTCGGCGGCCGATCGGATGAAGCTGGAGGTGTGCAAGGTGATAAGAGAGGACTACCTGCACCAAAATGCCTTCCACGAGGTAGATACCTATTCGTCAATGAACAAGCAGTTCAGACTGCTCAAGCTGATACTGGCATTTTACCATGAGGGTCTTGAGGGAATACGCAGAGGCGCCGCCTTTGCACGAATTGCGCAAATTCCGCAGAGGGAGGAAATCGGAAGATTCAAATATATTGAGGAAGAAAGGATCGACGAGAGCTACGAAAGGCTTATGTCTGAAATGAAGGGTGCCATAGGCGCACTGGTTGCAGAGGAGGCAGAGGCGGATGATTAGAGAGTACAAAACTATCAGTGAGGTTGTCGGACCTCTTATGCTGGTTAAGGATGTAGACGGCGTAACATACGATGAGCTGGGCGAGATTCTGCTTCCCGGCGGCGAAAAAAGGCTTTGCAGAGTCCTGGAGGTCAACGGACATAATGCACTTGTGCAGCTCTTTGAGGCATCGCAGGGCATAAATCTTAAGCAGAGCAGCGTGAGATTTTTGGGTCACGGAACACAGCTCGCTGTTTCACCGGATATGCTCGGACGTGTGTTTGACGGTATGGGACGTGCAAACGACGGCGGACCGGATATTATTCCGGCAAAGCTGATGGATATTAACGGCTTGCCTATGAATCCTGCGGCAAGAGACTATCCGGCAGAATTTATACAGACGGGTGTATCGGCGATTGACGGTCTGAATACCCTGGTGCGCGGTCAGAAGCTTCCGATTTTTTCGGGTGCGGGACTTCCACACTCAAATCTGGCGGCTCAGATTGCCAGACAGGCAAAGGTTGTCGGCGAGGCTGCCGGTAAATTTGCGGTTGTTTTTGCGGCAATAGGCATTACCTATGAGGAGGCGGATTTCTTTGCTTCTGATTTCAGACGAACGGGAGCCATAGACAGGACGGTTATGTTTATGAATTTGGCAAACGATCCGGCGGTTGAGCGTATAGCAACGCCGCGTATGGCACTCACAGCGGCTGAGTATCTGGCATTTGATCTTGGTATGCACGTGCTTGTAATTATGACGGATATAACAAATTATGCAGAAGCTCTGCGTGAGATTTCGGCAGCAAGAAAGGAAGTGCCGGGGCGCAGAGGATATCCGGGCTACCTGTATACGGACCTTGCGACGATGTATGAGCGAGCAGGCAGAAAGAAGGACTGTGAGGGTTCGATTACGATGATACCGATTTTGACCATGCCCGAGAATGACAAGACACATCCTATACCCGACTTGACCGGATATATAACGGAGGGGCAAATAATTTTGTCCAATGAGCTTTTCCGCAAGGGAATCAAGCCGCCGATAGATGTGCTGCCGTCGCTTTCGAGGCTCAAGGACAAGGGTATCGGCAGGGGAAAGACACGTGAGGATCATGCGGACACGATGAATCAGCTTTTTTCGGCATATGCCAAGGGAAAAGAAAACCTTGAGCTGTCGGCGATATTGGGAGAGGCCGCCCTGTCAGAGGTGGATCTGATGTATGCAAGATTTTCGCAGGAGTTTGAAAAGCGTTATGTATCTCAAGGATATGACAGCGACAGGACGATAGAGGAGACCTTGGATATAGGCTGGGAGCTGCTGGCTATGCTGCCGAGGAGTGAGCTCAAGAGAATCAAGGGTGAATATATAGAGCGCTACCTAAAGGACGAGAGCTAGCATAGAAAGGAGATGCCTGTATGGAAAGGCTAAATGTAAATCCAACTCGTATGATGCTGAGTACACTGAAAAAGCGTTATGCGACCTCAGTTCGGGGTCACAAGCTTTTGAAGGATAAAAGAGATGAGCTTATGAAGGGATTTTTGGAGCTGGCTCGTAAAAATATGGAGCTGCGGGAGCAGGTGGAAGCACAAATAAGCGAGGTGTATACCGCCTTTGAGGAGGCTCAGGCAGTGATGAGCCGTGCCGCAATGCAGGAGGCATTGATGTTTCCGAAGCAGGCTGTAGCTCCGGAGGTTTCCGAAAAAAATGTGATGAGTGTCAATGTGCCCGTATTTGGGTTCAGAACGACGACTGAGGAGTACGCAAGCATTTATCCCTACGGCTATGCGAATACATCCGGCGAGCTTGATTCTGCTATTGCGGCTCTTGCAGAGGTTTTTCCTTTGATGCTTGAGCTTGCGGCAAAGGAAAAGGAAGTACAGATGCTTGCGGCCGAGCTTGAACGCACGAGACGGAGAGTGAACGCACTCGAGTATGTAAAAATCCCCCAGCTCGAGATGACAATAAAGTATATTTGTATGCGCTTGGATGAAAACGAGAGAGGAAATCAAACGCGACTTATGAAGGTTAAGGATATGGTGCTGAAGGAGGCAATGCGAGAGAAGCAGGATGCCGATGAAGAAGCCTACAATGAAGCATTGAAGTATGCCGTGAAACGCAGAAAAAAGACAATAAATATCGTCTGAGTGTGCTTACGGAAGAAGCCTCCCTTTGCGAAGGGAGGCTTCATATTTTTTTTGCGTCTATGAAAATGTATTCCGTTGGCTTTGCGGGTGTTTTATGGTACAATTTCAGTAAGCAACGGCGAGTATAATAAGTGCGATTTCAAAAGAGGTTGGAAATAAATGGAAGAAAAAGTGCTAGAGAAAAAAACAAATAACAACAACGGCAG
>CAZQSP010000014.1:10098-18425 GCA_964596085.1 uncultured Oscillospiraceae bacterium | reverse complement strand
ACAACGGTACGCAAAGCCTTCGCAATTCTTCCTTGCTTACCGATGACCTTACCCATATCCTCAGGTGCAACACGAAGCTCTATGACCGCACCCTGTCGCCCTTCGATCTCAGTCACAACAACGCCCTCCGGCTTATCCACAAGTGACCTTGCAATTGCTTCAACCAATTTAGTCATTAGCTTTCACCGCTTCCTTTATTATTCAATAATTCCAGATTTCTTAAATAAAGTCTTTACAGTTTCTGTAGGCTGTGCACCGTTTCCTAACCACTTTTTAGCCTTTTCTGCATCAATCTTGATTTCCTTAGGCTCTGTCATAGGGTTGTAGTAACCGATTTCCTCGATGAACTTACCGTCTCTGGGCGATCTTGAATCTGCTACAACTACTCTGTAAAAAGGCTGTTTGTGTGCGCCCATTCTCTTTAATCTGATTTTTACCATTTCTGTGTCCTCCTTAAAATAATCCTTGAAATCTTTTATTCTTTTTCATAAAGCTCGGATTGCTGAATTGCTTCATCAGCTTTTTCGTATCCTCGTACTTTTTGATCAAGTTATTTATCTTGCTCACCGGCTGCCCCGAGCCCGCGGCAATTCTCTTACGCCTGCTTGCGTTAAGAAGCGAAGGGTTGCGACGTTCCTCTACGGTCATCGAATAGATGATGGCTTCCATCTGCTTAAATTCCTTTTCTCCCTTTTCTATGTCCTCGTCGCTTACTTTGTTTGAGCCCATACCCGGCAGCAGATCGAGCATCTTACCGATGCCTCCCATCTTGTTTATCTGCCCCATCTGCTCAAGGAAATCCTCAAGCGTGAACTCATTTTTCTTTAATTTCTTTTCGAGCTTTGCCGCCTTTTCCTCGTCAAAGCTTTCCTGCGCCTTCTCGATGAGCGAAAGCATATCACCCATACCGAGTATGCGACTTGCCATTCTTTCCGGATGGAACGGCTCAAGTGCATCCGACTTTTCGCCGACACCGATGAATTTTACGGGCTTGCCGGTAACCTTCTTTGCGGAAAGTGCCGCACCGCCTCTGGAATCACCGTCCATCTTCGTCATTATTATGCCGTCAATGCCGAGTGCATCGTTAAATCCCGATGCAGCGTTTACTGCATCCTGACCCGTCAACGCATCGACAACCAGCAATATCTCATGCGGCTTGACCGCTTTTTTTACGCGTACAAGCTCCTCCATCAGAGCTTCGTCTATCTGCAAACGACCCGCCGTATCGACTATGAGCACATCATATCCGCGTTTTTCGGCTTCTTTTCTTGCTTTAAGCGCAATATCCTCGGCAACCGTATTTCCTCTGTCCGTGAAAACAGGAACATCTACCGTCTTAGCAACTACCTCTAACTGGTCAATAGCTGCCGGTCTGTATATGTCGCAGGCTGCGAGCATAGGCTTCTTGCCGTTCTTTTTCAGATAGGCCGCAAGCTTTCCGCAGGTAGTCGTCTTACCTGTACCCTGCAGGCCGACCATCAGAAGAACCGTAAAGCCGCTCGGTGAAAAGGTCAGTCGGCTGTTTGTGCCGCCCATCAGCTCTATCAGCCTCTCGTTTACTATCTTTATGACCTGCTGTCCCGGTGTAAGGCTCTTGAGCACATCCTGCCCGAGTGCTTTTTCCTTGACCTCAGCGACAAAATCCTTGACTACCTTGAAATTTACATCAGCCTCAAGCAGTGCAAGCTTGACCTCACGCATCGCCTCGTTGATGTCCGCCTCGGTCAAAACGCCCTTTCCCTTCAGCTTCTTGAATGTTAATTGCAATTTGTCGGATAAATTTTCAAATGCCATCTGCTTCTCCTCTTGCTAAGCCTTGCTCCAAGCTCGACCGCAGGTCGCATTCCTTGCCGTCAGCCGAGCCTCAGAGGCTCCTCTTATTCCTCGAGAGTATTGATTATTTGCTTTATCTCCTTCAGCTCCGAAACTATTTCGGCATCTGAAATCCTCTCGGTCATACAGTCGATTTTCTCGTCTATATCGTTGATTGCCTTTTTTGAAGCTGCGAGCCTGCCTACAAGTCCCAGCTTCTGCTCATACTCGCCGAGTGCAAGCTCCGCTTTTTTTAGTGTATCGTGTACCGCCTGCCTTGAAATGCCAAATTCGTCCGCAATTTCTGAAAGCGATAGATTTTCTTCGTGGTAAAGTGCCATAACCTCCTGCTGCCGCTTGCTCAGGAGCTGTCCGTAAAAGTCAAACAAGAGGCTGTTTTCCGCTATGCTTTCTATCTTCATGCTTTGCCTCCGTTTCCAAAACTCAAATTCCGTTTGCGCTTTTCGGATTGCCATGCAGCGCAGCCGCTAAGCTGCCCGACCCTTCTCTGTCAATCAAAAAGCTTGACACCTTTGCTAATATAACATATCTTCTCAGCGGTGTCAAGCTTTTTTGCTTGAATTTATTTGAAATATTTCGGTGTATGTTCTAAAGCTTTTTCGGTGCGAAAAAACGCATAATTGTGCCGTCGTCCTGCACCAAAATTCCCTTTGGCATACGAAGCGTACGCCACGCCACATACAGATCTCCGACCGAGCCCGTAAAATTCGTGATCTGAACGGCATACAGGAACCACCAGTTCTCCGGCGAATTTATTGCCAGCTCCGAAAGCAGTCTTGCCAGTATCGCTCCCCAGATTATGAAGGGCGCAAGCGCGATTGCGACGTATGCGAGCTTTCCGAAAAAGCAAGGGCTTCCGGCATAGAACATTCCGGCCTTCAGATTTTTGCCGTAAAACGGAGCCTGTCCGCTGAACATTTTGATGAAAAAGCCGTGTACTCCCTCGTGAACGAAAATGTATACGACGATTCCTACCAGCATGGCAAGCAATCGAAAAGCAAGCTTCGGCAGCGGTATTTCCGAGGCTGCTAATATGCTCACTCCCGAAAATGCGAGCGCGCCGGCAAGCATAATTGTCATTATCAAGCCTGCCGTAACAGCAAGCTTTTTTGCCGTGCCGTCCCTTTGACCCGCTGTCCCCGCCAAATCCAAAATTTCGTAGAGCTCATAGCCCTCCGGCAGATGTGAATGTGCAAAATCTCTCATTAAAAATCCCTTTATTCTTTATTTTTTTTCGAGCACCGATAAAACCGCAGCAGCCATCTCATCTGCCGCTACCCTTCCCGTATGAAGAACAGGTTTATTCTCAAGCCCCCTCAGCCCGTAAGGAACAGTCTCTGCCGTTTCCTTTTCGAGTGCGTTCAGGTATTCAAAGCCGTCGTCACACGGTCCTATACCGCAGGCGCTTGCAACGCTTTCGGCAAATTTGTACGCACTGGCTGTCGAAGCAATCACCGCTGCTGTTGTATCCTGCGTTTCTCTCACGTAATCCTTGTAGACCTTATATGCCACAGCCGTATGAGTATCCATGAGATAATGATGCTCCTTCCACATCCTGTTTATTTCAGCAAGTGTTTCCTTTTCCGTGCAGAAGCCTCCGTAAAAATCCTTTAGGGCAGCCTTTACCTCGGGAGATACCTCGTAACGCTTTTCGCTTTCCAGCAAGCTCATCCATTTCGCTACCGAGCTGCCGTCTCTCTCGCTCAGCAGATAAAGCAGTCTTTCCAGGTTGCTCGATATGAGAATGTCCATAGACGGCGAATTTGTGCAGTAAAAGCTTCTTACCTCGCTTCTTATATCGTAGACTCCGCTGCGTATAAAATCCGTCAGCACCTTATTGTCATTCGAGGCACAGATGAGCCTGCCTATAGGAATCCCCATAAGCTTTGCGTAGTATGCCGCAAGAATATTTCCGAAATTGCCTGTCGGAACGACGACGTTCATAGGCTCGCCTACCTTGAGCGTTCCCTCTGCCGCAAGCTTGAGATAGCTGTATGCATAATATGCCACCTGAGGCACGAGTCTGCCTATATTTATCGAATTGGCAGACGAAAGCTTGAAGCCCTCCGCCGCAAGCCTTTCCGCAAAATCCGGATCGTTGAAAATGCGCTTTACGCCGCTCTGTGCATCGTCAAAATTTCCTTCTATGGCAAAAACGTGTGTATTTGCTCCTGTCTGTGTGAGCATCTGACGTTCCTGAACCTGACTTACTCCGTCGCAGGGATAGAAAACAAGAATCTCCGTGCCCTCAACATCGGCAAAGCCTTCAAGCGCAGCCTTTCCCGTATCGCCTGAGGTCGCTGTCAAAATACAGATTTGTGACTTTTCACCCTCCTTGCGGCAAGCCGTCTTCATCAGATACGGCAATATCGAGAGTGCCATATCCTTAAAGGCAGCCGTTTTGCCGTGATACAGCTCCAAAAAATGCACACCGTCCGCTTCCTTCAGCTCAACGATATCGCTTGCGGTGAATTTTTCGTCGTATGCCCCGTCTATGCAGGCGCGCATTTCTTCCTCGGTAAAATCGTCAAAAAATGCGCCGATTACCTTGAATGCCACATCTTTATAGCCGAGCTTGCCCGCGGCAATCAGCTCTGCCGTCTCTGCAAGCTCGAACGGCAGAGCAGGGGTCTTTTCCGGCACGAAAAGACCCCTGTCCGCGGCTATGCCGCGGATGATTGCCTTCGCCGCTGTCAGCTTGTCTTTGCCGCCTCGCGTGCTTTCATACAATATCATCATATTCCTCCTATAAAGCGTTGTTTGCAGGATTGCAGCTTCATAAAGTAAAAAAATCTCCAATTTGCTCATCAGCCCGCGATACTGATAATTTTTTCGTCTTGCGTTTCGAGGAGTCGCTTGCGGCTGTCTGCGAAACGAGCCTAAGCTTTGGCTAATTGCATTGCACTGTTTGAGTGCCGCAAGGCACGAGTTTGCAATGCAATCCAAAGCTTGCGAGTGAGCAGCCACAGCCGCCGATGACGAGAAAGCATAGCGAAAAAATTACTTCAGCTTCGCAACCATCTCTCCGGCCTTCACCTGCTGTCCCTCGGACACATAAATTCTCTCAACCACACCGCCTTCTCTTGCGATGATGTTTGTTTCCATCTTCATAGCCTCAACAACAGCAATAGGCTGATTTGCAGCAACCGTTTCGCCTTCCTTTACAAGAACCCGAATAATATTGCCCGGGATATTTGAGCCAACCTCCATCGGATTATCCTCATCGGCATAAAGCACCGAGTTGGAGGAATTTACGGTTACAGTCTTATCCTTAATCTTTATGATACGGCGATTGCCGTTAACCTCGAATATAGCCTCACGGAAGCCCTCGCCGTCAACCGGACGAACCTCTTGGAGCTTAACCATAAGCTGAACGCCGTCAGCGAGCTTGACCTCACAGGTCTCACCCTCCTCAAGTGAATGGAAGAATATGTCAGAACCCATATATCTGAACGAGCCCTCCTTGCGGATAGACTTTACATAATCCTCAAATACCTTCGGATACATAGCATAGGAAATGACCTCTCTGTCAGTTCCCTCAAGCTCAAGCTCATCCTGCAATTTCTTGCGGATAGCCTCAAAGTCCTCAGGCTCCAACAGCTCTCCCGGTCTGCAGGTAATAGCCTGCTTATCCTTGAGCACAACCTTCTGAATGTCAGCAGGGAAGCCGCCCTCCGGCTGACCCATCATACCCTCAAAGTACGAAACGGTTGAATCAGGGAAGTCGATGTTTACACCCTTTTCTACGATATTTTCCGGTGTCAGTCCGTTCTGAACCATAAATATTGCCAGGTCACCTACAACCTTTGATGACGGTGTTACCTTAACGATATCCCCGAGCATCATATTTACCGCCTTGTACATATCCTTGACTTCCTTGAGCTTGTGACCCAGTCCGAAGGATTCAACCTGTGCCTGAAGGTTGGAGTACTGACCTCCCGGAATTTCATATTTATATATTTCTGCGGAAGCAGTCTGTAATTCGGATTCAAATTCCTTGTATACCGGACGTACATCTCTCCAGTATTCACTGATTTTCTGCAAGCCGTCAGCATCAAGCTCCGTATCTCTGTCGGAGTTTTGCAGAGATGCAACTATCGAGTTGAGAGCCGGCTGAGACGTAAGACCCGACATTGAGTTGAATGCCGCATCCACGATATCCACGCCTGCCTGCGCTGCCATCAGCACCGTAGCAACTCCGTTTCCGGAGGTGTCGTGAGTATGAAGATGGATAGGAATGCCGATTTCCTGCTTCAGTGTGCCGATAAGCTTTGAGGCTGCTGTCGGCTTGAGAAGTCCCGACATATCCTTGATACAAAGTATATGTGCCCCTCTCTTTTCGAGCTCCTTCGCCATTCTTACATAGTAATCAAGCGTATACTTCGTTCTGGACGGATCCAAAATGTCACCTGTGTAGCAAAGCGACGGCTCTGCAATCATACCTTGATTCAGAGCTTCGTCCAAAGCGACCTCCATACCCTCTATCCAGTTCAGAGAGTCAAAGATTCTGAACACATCAACACCGGCCCTTGCCGACTGCTTTACAAATTCGCGTATAACATTGTCCGGATAGTTCTTGTAGCCTACCGCGTTTGCTCCGCGAAGAAGCATTTGCAGCAGGAGGTTAGGACATTTTTCGCGCAAGGCCTCCAGTCTCTCCCACGGATCCTCCTTCAGGAATCTGTATGCGGTATCAAAGGTTGCGCCTCCCCATACCTCAAGGGAGAACAGCTTGCGGCCGTATACCGAAACCGCCGGAGCGATTTTTTCCATATCGACGGTACGAACACGAGTAGCCATCAGCGATTGCTGTGCATCTCTCATCGTCGTATCGGTAATGAACAATCTCTGCTGCTTCTTTATCCACTGAGTAAAGTCCTTGGCACCCATCTCGTCAAAGAGCTGCTTTGTGCCTCTGCCCTGAAGCTCCGAAAGCTCCTCCGGCTTGAATTTAGGGAATACCGGAACGTTGTAGCTTCTCTTTTTGCCCTTTGTCTCGTTTACAAACTTATTGCCCAAAAATTCTATTACACGCAGCTCCGTATCCTGAACCCTGCCGATATCAAGCAAATCAGGGGTGTTTGCAATAAAGCCCGTGTCACATTCGCCTGCCGCAAATGTAGGGTGATTGAGCACGTTGAGCATAAACGGAATATTTGTCTTTACGCCCTTGATGGAGGTCTCCGCAAGCGCACGAATGGCTTTTCTTCTTGTATCGTCAAAATCTCTGCCGTATGCGGTAACCTTGAGCAGCAGGGAATCATAGAACGGGGTGATCGTCGAGCCCTGGAAGCCGTTGCCGCCGTCCAATCTGATGCCGAAGCCGCCCGGTGAACGATAGGACTCAATAGTGCCCGTGTCCGGCATAAAGTCGTTTGCAGGGTCCTCTGTAGTGATTCTGCACTGTATTGCGTGACCCGTTACCTTGATATCGTCCTGATTCTTGATATTGATTTCTGCACTGTCGAGTCTGTGACCCTCCGCAACCAGGATCTGTGCCTGAACGATATCTATGCCGGTAACCATTTCCGTTACCGTATGCTCAACCTGAATACGCGGATTCATTTCGATAAAATAGTGCTTACCTGTCGTATGGTCAAGCAGGAACTCAACCGTACCTGCCGAACGATAGTCCACAGCCTTTGCGATCCTGATCGCATCCTCGCAGATAGCCTTGCGCTGCTCGTCTGTCAGGCAAAGTGCCGGTGTAAACTCGATAACCTTCTGGTGTCTTCTCTGGATAGAGCAGTCACGCTCAAACAGATGCACAATATTTCCGTCCTTGTCGCCCAAAATCTGCACCTCGATATGCTTCGGGTTTTCAAGATACTTTTCGATAAAGATGTCGTCAATGCCGAATGCCTTTGCAGCCTCGGAACGAGCCGAACGGAACTGCGGAAGCAGCTCCTCCTCGCTTCTTACGATTCTCATACCTCTGCCGCCGCCGCCGGCTGCTGCCTTTAGCATAACCGGATATCCGCAGGAATTTGCAAATTCCACAGCCTCAGCTTCCGTTTCGATAGCCTTTTCGACGCCCGGAACGGTAGGAACACCTACGGAATGTGCTACGATTTTTGATTGAATCTTGTCACCGAGACTGTTCATCATATCAGCGGTAGGCCCGATAAATTCGATACCTGCATCAGCGCAGGCTCTCGCAAACTCCTCGTTTTCCGCAAGGAAGCCGTAGCCCGGGTGAATGGCATCAACGCCCTTTGCCTTTGCAAGTGCGATGATCTCATCAATGCTCAGATATGCACCGACAGGTGTTTTCCCCTTGCCTATCTGATAAGCCTCGTCTGCCTTGGTACGGAACAGGGAATTTTTGTCCTCCTCCGAATAAATCGCAACCGTTCTGATTCCGAGCTCCTTACAAGCTCTGAAAACTCTGATGGCAATTTCGCCTCTGTTGGCAACCAACACTCGTTTGAATTTTTTGATTTCTCCCATTTTTCTCTCCTAAAAAATATAATGTTTGTTTTATTCGTAAACTC
>CAZQSP010000014.1:0-10088 GCA_964596085.1 uncultured Oscillospiraceae bacterium | reverse complement strand
CTTCTTCTCCGTTCGAGCTCATGCAGGAGTTTCTTTCTGATTCTTATGTCGTCAGGTGTGATTTCTACCAGCTCGTCATCGTTGATAAATTCCAACGCCTCCTCAAGCGTAAAAAACCTTGCCGGACTCAGCTTTATTGCATCGTCGGAGCCTGCCGCGCGCATATTGCTGACCTTCTTTGCCTTGCACGGATTTACCACCATGTCGTCGTTTCTGGAATTCATACCTACTATCATTCCCTCGTACACCTTGGTGCCGGGCTCGACAAACATCTGCACTCTTTCACCTATATTGAACAGTGCATACGGTGTGCATACACCCTCCTCCTGTGCTATGGCAACGCCGTTCACACGCTGAGGGATATCCCCCTTGAACTCATCAAACGAATCGAAGCGTCTGACCATTGTACCCTCGCCTCTCGTGTCGTTGATAAATTCGCTCCTGTAGCCCAGAAGTCCTCGTGTCGGTACAAGGTACTCTATGCGCGAATAGCCGTTTTCGCCCGACATCTGCTTCATCAGACCCTTTCTGATATTCAGTTTATTTATTACCGTTCCGGCATATTCGTCCGGCACGGATATTACCACTTCCTCTATAGGCTCCAGCGGCTTGCCGTTCTCGTCCCTGTGCAGGATTACCTCCGGCTTGGATACCGCAAGCTCATAGCCCTCGCGCCTCATATTTTCTATCAGGATGGAGAGGTGAAGCTCGCCCCTGCCCGAAACCTTGAAGCAGTCCGTGGAATCCGTTTCCTCGACAACCAGTCCCACGTTTACCTCAAGCTCCTTGTTCAGTCTTTCTCTGATATGCCTCGAGGTTACAAACCTTCCTACCTTACCGGCAAACGGCGATTTGTTTACCATAAAGTTCATGGAAAGGGTCGGCTCCTCTATGTGTATCATTTCCATAGGCTGCGGAGCCTTGGGGTCGCAGATCGTCTCTCCTATGGAAATATCGGAAATTCCCGAAACTACCACGATATCACCGCACTGTGCCTCGGGTACCGCTGTACGCTTGAGTCCTCTGTATACAAAAACCTGATTTACCTTTCGCTGTACAATCGTTCCGTCAGCCTTTGCGACAGCTACCGTCTGACCCTCCTTTATCGTGCCCTTGGTGATTCTGCCGATTCCGAGTCTGCCGATATAGTCGTCGTACGCAAGAGTTGAAACCTGAAGCTGCAGCGGCTCCTCATTCAAATCCGGATAAGGACTGCAGTGCTTTATTATCGTGTCGAACAGCGGTGTCAAATCCAAGCCGCCGTAGCCTGTCGGGCTTTTTTTGATCTTTGACTCACCCTCACCTACGAGCACGCCCTCAACCTCCTTGGGGTCAGTAACGGCAATGCCCTGCCTTGCAATTCCGTAGAGGATCGGAAAATCAAGCTGTTCGTCGCTTGCCTCCAGATCCATAAACAGCTCATAAACCTCGTCGACTACCTCGTCTATGCGAGCATCCTTCTTGTCCAGCTTGTTGATGAACAGAATAGGGTTAAGCCCCTGCTCCAGGGATTTTTTGAGTACAAACCTCGTCTGAGGCATCGGTCCCTCGCTCGAGTCCACAAGCAGGATAACCGTATCCACGGTTTTCATTATGCGCTCCACCTCGGAGCTGAAATCAGCGTGACCCGGTGTATCCACAATGTTGATCTTTACATCGTTGTGCATTATCGAGCAGTTCTTTGAATAGATGGTAATGCCTCTTTCTCTTTCGATGTCGTCGCTGTCCATCACGCAGTCGACAACCTCCTCGTTGGCTCTGAAAACTCCGCTCTGGTTCAGGAAAGCATCCACCAAGGTAGACTTGCCGGCATCGACGTGGGCGATTACGGCTATGTTAATTATTTTTTCCTTTTGACTCATGTATGTCTGCCTTCTTTCGTTGAAATTTTAACAATTTCTACTAAAACTAACTCATTTTATTGTATCATAAACAAATATGGCTTTCAAGCCCCGACGGGTGATTATTTGGTGTATACACGAGCAAGCACAGCCTCCGCCGTACGAATGCCGTCCACGGCGGCCGAGCTTATACCGCCTGCATAGCCGGCTCCCTCTCCGCACGGGAAAAAGCCGTGCAGGGTCAGAACGCTATCGCCCTCGCCGTATATGCTGCCCTCGCCCTCGTCATTGCGCTCAAAGCGTACCGGAGAGGAGCTTCTTGCCTCGACTGCGGTCACTGTCGCATCGTCACTGTCAAAGCCCTTGAGCCTGCGCCCAAGCTGCGGCATAGCCTCTCTGAATGCGTCGAGTGCAAACGGCGGCAGAGAATTTTCGACCGCAGGTGCTCTGCCGTCTCTCAGCTCAGCCCAGCTTGAATGTGGGGCGGCATAGCCTCCGCCTCCGTTTATATATGCCAGCCGCTCATAGCGCTCCTGAAATTCCACACCTGCCAGCACGTCCTCCGAGCCAAAATCCGAGGTTCGTACATCACAAAGCAGGGCGCTGTTTGCGCTTTTTCCGTCTCTGCTTCTGTAGCTCATGCCGTTTGTTACAACACCGCCCTCCTGTGAGGCTGCTACTATCACCTCACCGCCCGGGCACATACAGAAGGTATACACACCCCTGCCATCCTTGCATCTGTGGCTCAGCTTATACTCTGCCGGCGGCAAGCCCAGCTCGGCTGCCGTTGCTCCGTACTGAGCCCTGTCTATCAGCTCCTGCGGATGCTCTATTCTTACTCCTATCGAAAACGGCTTTTGCCGCATCACTATTCCCTTGTCTCTCAGCATACGGAAGGTATCTCTGGCGCTGTGTCCCACCGCAAATATCGCCGATGTACACCCGAGCTTTTCCTCGCCGCAGCGGCAGCCCTCGCTGTCAAGCCTCGCAAGGCTCAGACCGCAAAGCTCCTTGGCGCCGTCCGCATCCGCAAGCAGGATTTCCTCGACGAGCGTATTGAAGCGCACCTCACCGCCGAGCCGAATTATCTCCTCTCTTACGGCTCTGACGACCCTTCTGAGCACGTCCGTGCCTATATGCGGCTTCTGCTTATACAATATATCCTCGGGTGCACCTGCCCTCACAAGCTCCGAGAGCAGCTTAAAAAGTCTCTTATCCTTTATGCCTGTTGTCAGCTTGCCATCGCTGAAGGTTCCGGCACCGCCCTCGCCGAACTGAACATTGGACTGAGGATTGAGCTTGCCGCTTGCCCAGAATTTCTCGACCGTAGCAGTCCTTTCCTCAACAGCCTGTCCTCGCTCCAGTACTATCGGGCGCAGCCCTGCCTGTGCCAGGATCAATGCCGCAAACATACCTGCCGGTCCAAAGCCTACCACAACGGGCCTTTCCTTTGTGTTCGGCGAAGCCTCCGTCACATATGACGGCAGCCTGTATTCGGTATCGGGCGCAAGCTCAAGCTTCACCTTGTTGTTCGACGTAAGCTTGGCAAGCCTTTTCGGATCGTTTTTGTATACAGCAACAAAATCCACCGAATACACATAGCAGATATCTGCTTTGTTACGTGCATCCACGGATTCCCTGGCTATTCTCCATTCCTTTATTATCAGATCGTTTCTGCCGAGCTTTTTCAGAAGCCTTTGCGGAAGAAGCTCCTTGTCCTCCCCGAGTCTGAGCTTGAGCTGGTGTATTCTGTACATATCAGTGTCCTATTCCTCTTTTATTCTGTCACAGTCATTTGTCGTTTGCTTCCTGTCCCGAGGCAGGCTTCGCCGAGCTCTCCGCTATCGCTCTGCCGGCATACAGCCCCGTAAGCCACGCGTGGTGCAGGTTGTAGCCTCCGCACGGGCCTGCATAATCCAATACCTCACCGCAAAAATACAGTCCCGGCAAAAGCCTTGACTCCATTGTATTCGGATCCACCTCGTCCTCATAAACACCTCCGCAGGTCACCTGCGCTTCCTTCCAGCCTGCAAGACCCTCCACCTCAAACGAAAAAGCCTTTATCAGATCAGCGGCGGCCGCAAGCCTTGCCTCGTCAAGCGCACTCGCCTCAGCCTCTGCCGTCAAACCCAGCCTTGCCAGCACCGCCCCTGCCGCCTTGTCCTTGAGCAGAGGTCTCAGCATATCGGCGCAGCTCATTGCCTCCTTCCGGCTGACTCGCCTCAGATAACGCTTTAGCTCCTCTGCCGACAAGCCGTCCGCCATATCAAGCTCTATGCGGTATCCCTCAAAGGAGAGTCCTGTCTCTGCTGCGGCTCCGTTCTCTGCCCGCCGCCGAGGCTTTATCAGGTTCGACAGATTCATAATACATATCCCCGAAAGACTGTCCCTGCGGAACTGCAGCTCACCCCTCTCGCAGGCAAGCTCCTTGTTCGCAAAAAACAGCCTTGCGCTTCCCTTTACTCTTGTGCCGGCAAGCCTGCGAAGCTCCTCCGCATCTGAGCCTCTGACACATACCGCAGTCAGCCCCGGTGCCAAGGCAGTCACAGAGTGTCCGAGCCGCCGTGCAAGAGCATAGCCGTCGCCCGTAGTCCCCATTGAAGGGTAGGATTTTCCGCCTGCCGCAATCAGAAGCCTGTCTGCCGAATACAGCCTCTGCTCGCCCTTTTCTTCAACGAAAAGAAGGAAGCCTCCCTTGCGGTCTGCTTCCACCCTTTTTACATCGTTATTCAGCAATATCTCCGCACCCGCCGCCGCAGCCCTGCTTAGCATAAGCTCTGCGACATTTTGTGCGTCCTCACAGTACGGATAGAGTCTGCCGTCGGACTCCTGTCTCAAAATTATGCCGACATCCTCCAAAAACTCCCTTACGGTCTCAAGGTCTCTGCATCCGCTGTTGCTGATATTGCACCTGCCGTTGCCCGTCGCAGCAAGCTTGCGTGCGGCTCTTTCCTTTTTTTCAAAAATCACCGTCGAAAGCTGCGGAGCAAGCTTTTTTACCGTCAGTGCCGCGGCAATTCCCGAAGCACCGGCTCCCATTATTGCAAGATTATAATGTCCCTTGCACTCGATGTCCGTTTTCATTTTTGTTCTTCCTCGGCAGCCGTCTCCGTGCTGTCCGCATTATCACTGCCCGGCTTAGGTGCCAAAACTGCATCCAAAAGCTCCTCCGGAGTCTCCTCTATAACGCTGACCTCTGCCTTTGCTTCCTTTGCGGCCTTTATCGCTTCTCTTGCAGCCTCTCTTGCCTCCTCTGCCTTTGCCGATGCCTCCTCCAGCATCTCCTGCTTTGTCTTTATGAAATCCGGCTTCAATATCTTGATGGTGGCGCCTATGTGGAAAAGGTTGAAGCCCTGCACCACTATGCAAAGTCCGACCATCGTGAGGGTTGCCAGGTTGAAAATATCCGCATCAAAGAACACATATATTCCGGCGATAAGATTCAGAAGTCCTATTGCCATATGATCGTGAAATTTTCGGTCTCTCTGCTCGATGTCCTCCCAAGCCGTAACGAAGTTACGCACACCCGTCGTAATTACCCAAAGTCCCAAAACCATCGGAACCACGGCATCAGCTGACAGCTTGTTCAGAAGGATAAGTCCTCCGAGCAGGAAGGTGGTCATACCGTCTATCAATATCCATCTGCGGTCATCCTCGTCGCCTCTGTAGCTGCTGTACGACAGACATTCCACCACGCCTCCGAGGATGAACAGAAGCCCGATTACAAATGCCACCGCCATAAAAGTAATTCCGCCGTTTGCAATCAAATATATTCCCGCACCCATAAAAAGAATGCCCGTAATCATAGTTAAAATTCTCAAGATTTTGTCCTCCTTGTGAATCGTTTGACCCCTCTGCGGCGAATTGCTCGCACGCAAAAAAGCTTCGCTGTTCTTTAACATTATACTTTGAAATTGCCTTTAAGTCAAGAAAGCGACTTTTTCTTCACACAAAAAATATTTATGCCCTGCCGTATATCACAGTGAAATAACGATAGGCACCAGCAGCGAGCACGCAAAGGAGGCGCACAGACCGTTGCTCAGCCCGTAAACTATCGTCTCGGACCTGCAGGAACGCTCGATTATGGGCATACAAATATCCATTGCGGCTATCCCGGGTACGGTCGTTGCCTCGATATAGCCTATCTTTTGAGCTATGAACGGTATCAGAATAATGCCGGCCGTCTCGCGGATTACATTATGCAAAAATGATACCGCACCTGCCATCACATAGCCTGCCTCCGTTATGATGCCCGGAGCATAGGTGTACCAGCCGAAGCCCAGCGATATTGCAACTGCTTCCTTCATTTCAAACGGAGAAGCGAAGGCAAAGATGACCCCTGCCGCAACGGTTCCCGATATCATAAGCAGCGGCACAAGCAGAACCTTGCTCCCTGCCTCCCTTATCCTGTGAAACACCGTCCCATCAAGTCCCAGGCTAAAGCCGACCAGTCCGGTCAGAAAGCACAGACCCACGACTATCGCATTGGAGCTGAGGCTGTCAAACGCCTCATAGCTTCCCTCGAGCATAGGTCGAAGGAAATAGCCGACAGACATGGATATAAATACATCAACGGCGATAAGCAGTGTGGTTTTCAGATTTTCCTTGTTTTTTTCAGCCGCAGCCGCAGCCTCAGCCTTGGCGGCAGCTTCCGCAGCCTCAGTCTGTTCGGCTCCGAGCCCGAGCTCTTTTGAGTCCACCGTTTCGGAAAGCCTTGAACCGTACCTGTCGATTTTCATAATTTTTCTCATTATTGTAACGAAAAGCATACTCAGGACTATCGTCAATACCGAGATAAATACCGATTGCAGTCCTATTGCTCCCAGCTTTGAGGTGACCTCCTCGTTGGAGCCCATTCGTATCCCCATTACAAACACAATTATGTACATTATCAGTGTCAGTGCCTTGTTCACACTGCCGCCGATATCAAATTTCTGTCTGTTCCTTGCTGCTACAAAATACATTACAGCCATAATAGAATAATATAACAAACACAGTGCCATAGCTAAGTGCCCCTTTCCGATTTTGCATCTTACGTGCGTATTGAGCCCCTTGTACACCCAAGCACGCTTTTTTATCCTTTTATCTTACCATATTTCAGTTTATTTTCAAGCTTTTGATATTAAAGAACAGCTATGAAATTTTTGACATATTGTACTTGCGGCAGCTTGGTGATATAATACAGCTATGACATTGTTGTTAATTTAACAGATTCGATATGCGTATCAGAAGGAGGTTAAAAATGGTGAAGCAATTATATCCCAGAGTAGAAATCAATTTGGACTACCTCAGACATAACGCAAGGACCGTTATACGCAAATGCAACGAAAGAGGCATTGAGGTTATGGGTGTAGTCAAAGGAACCACAGGTTTGCCCGAATGTGACGACTGTTTTGTTGCCGGAGGTGCCACTTATATTGCTTCATCGCGCCTCGAGCAGCTCGAGGATGCAAGGAAGCACGGAATAAGCCTTCCTCTTTTGCTTGTACGTCTGCCTATGCTCAGTGAGGTTCCCGAGGTCATCAGACTTGCCGATATGAGTCTCAACAGCGAGCCTGCCGTGCTTGAGGCACTGAACGAGGAAGCAGGCAGACAGGGCAAAAAACACGAGGTTCTGCTTATGGCAGATCTCGGAGATCTCAGAGAGGGCTTTTGGGACAAGGAGGAGCTCGTACGTGCCGCAGCGGATGTGGAAAGCAATATGCCTAACCTCGTTTTGGCAGGTGTCGGAACAAACCTCGGCTGCTACGGCTCCATAGCCGCAACCGCCGATAAGCTCGAGGAGCTTGTTGAAATTGCAGAGAGCGTAGAGGCGAAAATAGGAAGAAGCCTCAAATATATTTCGGGAGGCGGCACAACCAGTCTTCCTCGAATCTTCGATAACGATATGCCTCCGAGGATCAACTCACTCAGAATCGGTGAGGGCATCCTGCTTGCCAGAGACCTTGACATATTCTACGGCTACGATATGAGTGATATGCACCAGGATGTATACACCCTAAAGGCAGAGGTCATCGAGGTGCAGAACAAGCCGACCTATCCCGTAGGAACCATAACCATAGATGCCTTCGGACACAAGCCCGAATATACCGACCGCGGTATGAGAAGGCGTGCGCTGCTGGGCATCGGCAAGGTTGACTACGGCAGCTACGAGGAGATCTTTCCGCAGGATGAGGGCGTAGAAATAATAGGAGCCTCGAGCGATCACACGATTTTGGATATAGAAGACGCAACGCGTGACATCAAGGTCGGAGATATTCTCTCCTTTGGTGTAAACTATGCTTCCCTCGTATACCTGACCAACTGCAGGAACGTCCAAATGGTATACGTCTAGCCCGGCGTGATTTCAACCGTAGAAAGCAATATAAAAGGCAATATAAAAGGCAGTGCCCGGAAAAGTGCTTTTTCCTCGCACTGCCTGTATTTGTATTTTTTTGTCCTGTATGCCTGCTGCTATAACGCAATCATAATAGGAACCATAATAGGTACCAGGAAGCTCATAATAACGCCCGTCACAAAGCCGTAGGTTACAGCCTTGCCCTTTGTGGCCCTGTTGATTATCGGCAGACATACATCCATCGCAGGTGCGCCCGGTACGCAGGCAGCCTCTATACAGCCGACCTTCTCCGCAATTATAGGCAGCAGCAGTATGCTGACGATCTCTCGCATAACATTATGCAGGAAGGAGATGGCGCTGGCGGTCAAATAGCCTGCCTCCATTATTATTCCGGGTGCCAGTGAGTACCAGCCGAAGCCTGCACCGATAGCGAGCGATTCCGGCAGACTCAGCTTAAACAGGAAGCCGCATAGTCCCGCACTTATCAGGGTTCCGACGATACACGCCAGAGGGAAGATCATTATTCTCCAACCGGCTTCCTTTATCATTGTGATAACCGTTCCCTCCAGTCCGAGATCCAGTCCCACAAAAACCATCAATATGCACAGACCTATCTTGATTCCGAGGCTTGCGGCACTGTCAAACTCCGCAATATTCTCACCGAAAATCGGTCTTGCAACCAAATATCCGAGTGCCATACCAACGATTACGGAACACAAAATTATGAGTGTCATCTTGTTGATGCCGTGTTTTTCCTCCTGCTCCTGTGCCGCCTCAGCCTCAAGCTCCGAGCTGTGCAGAGCAGCCATTCTCGCATCCTTGGTAAAGCCCAATGCCTTTCTTACGATAAAAAGGCAGAGCAGCGAGCCCGCCATCATTGCAATGGTCATCGTGAACGCTGCCAGGCCGATAGTTCCGAGGTTGTTTATTACCTCCTCGTTTGAGCCCATTCTGGAGCCCATCAAAACCACCAGCATTACTATGGCACAGGTCTGTACCTTGCCCGTCCAGCCCAGTCTGTCCTTGTAGCCCCTTACCCTACTGCCTACAATGCCGCTGACTATTATAATGCCTATGTATAAAATAATGTCTGTCATCCTGTCATCTCTCCTTTTTCGTTCTGTGCGTTTGATTCCGAACGCAAATTTTTCCGTTCCTTATCATTATACATTATTTCCCCGAAAAAGTCATCTTTTTTCAAAAAATAGCTCAAAGATATTAGATAAATGCTGAAATTTTTGCTTGACAAATCATCTGCGAATGTTTAATATTATCTGTGGAAAAAGACATCTTTAAGTCGGTACAGAGAGACCGGCAAGATTGCAGCATATGGATTCACCGTTTTTTCGTGTCTCCACGTAGGTCTTGTCGTGTCGATAAGGCTGTTTTTTTATGTAAAGATGCAAAAGGAGGACAAAAAATGAACAATCATCAGCCAATTTACAATGCTCGCGAGCTAGGCGCAGGCAAAACCATGATTTTGGGTCTGCAGCATATGTTTGCGATGTTCGGAGCTACCGTGCTCGTTCCTATCATCACAGGTCTGAGCATATCGGCAACACTTTTATTTGCAGGTCTTGCAACCCTGTTTATGCACTTCGTAACTAACGGAAAGATCCCTGTATTCCTCGGCTCATCCTTCGCATTCCTCGGCGGTTATGCCGCTGTCAAGGAAGCCGGAGTTGCTGCCGGAATGACAGAAGGCGTCGCACTTACCTATGCCTGCATCGGCGTAGCGTGCGCAGGACTTCTTTACCTCGTGCTTGCGGCTGTCTGCAAGGCATTTGGCTCGTCAAACGTTATGAAATATTTCCCGCCTGTTGTTACCGGACCTATCATCATAGCTATCGGTCTCAACCTTTCACCGTCTGCAATCAACAACTGCAGCACCAACTGGTGGATCGCTCTGG
>CAZQSP010000013.1:0-18793 GCA_964596085.1 uncultured Oscillospiraceae bacterium | reverse complement strand
TATTTGATAAGGACGGCAAGCTCATAGCACAGACCGCACTCAAGCAGTGCAAATATGCAAACCGTCTCTGGACGAAGTGATAGGGGTAATGTGCGTAGATATGGTACATTGTAATAGGGGTAATGTGCGTAGATATGGTACATTATACCAAGTGCAAGCATCAACCTGATAATTCACACAATTAAAGGCACAATCAGCGGATTCTTGTCCGTAGGTTGTGCCTTTACTGTTGCTTTATGGTATAAGAAGCTTAAGCTTTTTCTTTTGTGCCGGTGTCTTTACCGTCTGACTAAACAGCTTCCGTCCATTTCGGGCGGTATAGGAAGCCCCATAAGCTGCAGCAGTGTCGGTGCTATGTCTGCAAGCTTTGCCGCAGGAGCTGCCGAATTGTCGCTGCTGAGATATTCTTCCTTGAAAATACACGGAGTATTGCTGATATGCATGAGCGGAACGGGGCTTGTTGAGTGCGCTGTGACGACATTTCCGTCAGAATCCAGCATCCGGTCGGCATTGCCGTGATCTGCGGTCAGCAAAATCTGACCGTCTGCGGCAAGAACCGCATCGACAACCCTCTGAACACAGCAGTCAAGAGCCTCGACAGCCTTGACGGCGGCATCGAACACGCCAGTATGTCCGACCATATCGGCATTGGCATAATTCAGAATTATAACATCATAAATGCCCGCTTGGATTTCCTCGATTACCTTGTCCGTCACCTCAAGGGCACTCATTTCAGGCTTCAGGTCGTAGGTGGGAACCCTCGGAGACGGTATCAATAGCCTGTCCTCAAGCGGATTTTGAGCCTCCACGCCGCCGTTGAAGAAGAAGGTAACGTGAGCGTATTTTTCGGTTTCCGCAATGCGGAGCTGGCTAAGCCCGCAGGCAGAGAGATATTCTCCGAGTGTGTTATGTATGGTCTGCGGCGGAAATGCGATTTCTACATTGGGCATAGTCGCATCATACTGTGTCATGCAGACATATACGAGATTTTTGACGCTTTTCTTGCGAACAAAGCCGTCAAAATCGGGGTCAACAAAAGCACGAGTAAGCTCTCTTGCACGGTCGGGTCTGAAATTGCAGAAGATAACGGCATCGTTGTCGTCTACGGTACAAGCCGAGGCTTGAGCCGTCGTGTCGAGCCCACATACCGTCGGCGGGATAAATTCGTCGCTCAGCTCGTTAGCATACGCATTGCGTACAGCCTCTGAGCCTGATGCGGCGTGAAGCCCCTCGCCCAAGGTGAGGGCATCATATGCCTTTTCGACTCTTTCCCAGCGTTTGTCACGGTCCATGGCATAATAACGTCCCGAGACAACGCCTATTCTGACAAGCCCCTCAATATCCTCTATATATCCTATACCCGAAGTCGGCGGCACATCTCTGCCGTCCATGAAGCAGTGAAGAACGATATTCGGAACCTTGCGGCTTTCCGCGAGGCGGATTGCCGCTTTTATGTGGTCGATATGGCTGTGAACTCCGCCGTCTGACAAAAGTCCGAGGATGTGCAGCGTGGATTTTTCCTTCAGCACGTGGTCTATCGCATGGTTGAGCGCGGCATTTCCTGCGAAAATGCCGTCATCTATGGCTTTGGTAATGCGGGTCAGCTCCTGGTAGACGATGCGTCCTGCACCTATATTCAGATGGCCGACCTCAGAATTTCCCATCTGTCCCTCGGGAAGCCCGACGGCAAGTCCGCTCGCCGCAAGCTTGATGTGCGGACAGCTTTGGAAAAGCCTGTCGAGGCTCGGAGTGTTCGCAGCCTCGACAGCATTGCCGTCGGCGGACGGATTTAGCCCGTAGCCGTCCAGAATCATCAGCATGGTCGGGCATTTGCGTGCTCTGTTTGTATTTGAAAATAAATCCTTGCGTGAACCTGTCATAAAAGTACCTGCTTTCCGTGCCCCTTGGGTATAAATCTGTTTCCAAAGCGGACACTTTCGTGGTAAAATGATAACATAATAAGGCGAAAATGGCAAGTGAGCCGAGACAGTGTGCGAAAGGACGACGAAAAAAGCATGAAGTGGACGAAGGAGCAGGAGCGCGCGATTACGCTCAGGAACAAAAATATTTTGGTGGCGGCTGCGGCAGGCTCGGGCAAAACAGCCGTGCTGGTTGAAAGAATCAAAAGGCTGATACTTGAGGACGGCTGCGGCATAGATAATATGCTGATTGTCACATTTACAAATGCGGCGGCTGCCGAGATGAAGGAAAAAATCGAGAAGTCGATACGCAAGGAAATTGCCGAGAATCCCGAGGCGGCAGCAGGACTCAAACGGCAGCTTGATTTGATGCCGCTTGCAAACATAAGCACCTTTCACGCATTCGCACTTGAGGTGATACGTCGTTATTTTTATATCATAGACATCGACCCCAATTTCAAGATATGCGACAATATACAGCAGGAGCTGCTCAAAGAGCAGGCGCTGGACGAGCTGCTCAGACGATATTATGATGAGGCTGCTCCTGAGTTTTTCGCCTTCCTGAACAGATACAGCGGTGACAGAAACGACAGCAGATTAAGAAATACCGTACGGAAAACATTTGAGGTAATCCAAAGTCTGCCCGAGCCGTATCAGTGGCTTGCGTCGGCTGTTTCTGACCTGGGGCTTGATTTTGATGAGTTCTCGCAGGGTAAAATATTCGATTTCATTATGCAGGATGCCCGGGAGCGGCTTGCGGAGGCAACGGACGAGCTGCAAAGGGCGGCAGAGCTTGCACGGCGCGAGGCACACGAAGGCGTATGCGAGCTTTACGCAGCGTATTTGAATTTGGCGCGGGGTCTGCTTGCGGCGGCAGAGGATAAGTCCTTTGAGCAGCTCAGGACAAGGCTTGATCAGGCAAAGATGCCTTCTCTGCTGAAAAAATACTTCAAGCCGGACGAGTCGCATACCCAGGCAAGCCTGGACGAGCTTAAGGAGCTGCTTGAGCATGCGCGCGAGCCTTTGAAGGATGCGGTAAGCAGCTTGAGGAAGGACTATTTTTATGACAGCCTCGAGAATATTCATGCGGAGATGAGGGCTACCCACGCAGACGGCCGGTTTTTCCAAAAGCTGATGGAGGACTATCGCGACATTTTCTCTGAGCTGAAGGCGGCAAAGGGAGTGCTTGACTTCAGCGATATCGAGCATTATGCCTTTGAGATACTCAAGGACGGTGAGGCTGCGGAGTACTACAGGCAGCGCTTTGCGTATATTTTCATAGATGAGTACCAGGACAGCAATATCCTGCAGGAGGCGTTGATAGGGCAGATAAAAAGGGATAACAATTTATTTATGGTCGGAGATGTGAAGCAGAGCATCTATAAGTTTCGGCTTGCGGAACCGGAGATTTTTCAGGGGAAGTACCGCGCTTACGCAATGGAAGAAGAACAGGCAGAGCGTGACGGAACGGAAAGCCTATCCGAGAAAATAGACCTGAACAAGAATTTTAGAAGCAAAAAAACAGTAATAGACTTTATCAATGAGGTATTCTGTAGGATAATGCCCGGCTATGATGAAAATGCTGCCTTGTATTTGGGCGATTCGTTCGGTGAGCAATGCAATTTTGCCCCTCAGCTTTTCCTTAGCGAGGTACCGTGGACTGCGGACGTTGAAATTGACGACGAGCTGAAAAATATGATAAAGGTCGAAAAGGAGGCACTGTCTGCGGTTAAGATTATAAAGGACAGCCTCGGAAGCACGATATTTGACAGTAAGCTAGGGACAGAAAGACCGCTGAAAAAAAGAGACATAGTCATACTTATGCGCGGAATCAAGAGCTACGGAGATATTTTCTACAGGGTTCTGAGCGATAACAATTTGCCTGCCTTTGTGGACGACAACGACGGTTACTTTGATACGATGGAAATAAATATTTTTATGTCTCTGCTGGCGCTTTTGGATAACGAGAAGCAGGACATTCCGCTTATGACGGTCATGCGCTCGGAAATTTTCGGATTTGCGATTTCGGAGCTGGCAGAAATAAGGATAGCAGCCTACGGCAGTGAACGGGAGAGCCGCGGCAAGGCCGCCTCGTATCACGAGGCTGTGCTCGAATATTCGAGAGATGGCGGAATTGCGGAGCTTAGGGATAAATGTGCGGCTTCGCTGAATAAGCTGTCTGAGTGGAGAAGACTTGCGCAAATTCTGCCTCTTGAGGAGCTGGTATGGCAGCTTATGCTGGACACAGGCTTCTATGTGGCAATGGGGGCAATGCCGGCAGGCTCACAAAGGCAGGCTAACCTGAGAGCGCTGGCTGACAAGGCACTGAGCTACCGAAAAGCGCAGGGAGGCTCTCTCTACGGTTTTATGCAGTATATTGAGGCTGTCAAACAGCACAAGCTCACCATGGGACAGGTGAAGCTGGCAGCAGAGGGCGAGGACACCATTCGCATTATGACGATACACAAGTCCAAGGGCTTAGAATTTCCGATGGTTCTGCTGGCAGGCTTTTGCCGCCGCCTCAATTACACAAAAATAGGCAAGGATATTGCTGTGCACAAGGACCTGGGAATAGGCTTTCCGCTCGTCAATTATGAAGAAAGCTGGATGAAGACGGGGATAATCCAAAATGCCATACGCGCGAGGTTCCATCGCGAGGAGGCTGATGAGGAGAAGCGTATCCTGTATGTCGCAATGACGAGAGCGAAGGATATTCTGTATATCCTGGGAATCTGCGATGACAGAGACGAAAGCAGAGAAAAGCTGCTTACACAGGCACCAAAGGACAGCTCCTACCTTGCGATGTGCGGAAAGACTATATACAGCGATCGGGACAGGGTTCGGTTTATAGAAAATGAGGAGCTGCAAAACATTTCAAGGGGTGCAAGGAGAAACGTCCAAAGAGCCTTGGAGCTTTTGGACAGAGACGAAGGCGGTGCGCCGGATAGTGACTCAAGGGATAGGCTCGAAATTGAGCGCAGGATGAGCTTCAAATATCCATACGCAAGGGACTTGGAGCTCAAATCAAAGTATTCTGTCAGTGAAATCAATGCCGTAAATGCGCAGACGGGACTTGAGCAGAGGAAGGAGATGGCTGCGATAGAGCTGAGCGAGCCGAGAAGCTTCAAGCTGCGGACGGATTTTACGGCGGCTCAGATAGGGACGATAACACATAAGATACTCGAAAAGCTTGATTTTGCAGCAGCGGAGGCTGCTGCCGAAGGAAATGCAGCAGACAAATATGTTGCGGAGCTGTTTGAGTATCTGGTTCGAGATGAGTTTTTGACATACGACGAGATTGGCGCGGCGGATGCGGAGAAGCTCATAGACTTTGTGCAGTCGCCGCTCGGCAGACGAATGGCAGCGGCACAGCGCGAAAACAGGCTTGAGCGAGAAAGAGCATTTAACCTGATGTACGAGACGGGCGGCGCGCAGTCGATGCTTCAGGGAATCATCGACTGCTTCTTTGAAGAAGCCGGCGAGCTCGTCCTGGTGGACTACAAGACCACCCAAGTCCAAGACAAGTCCTCGCTCGCCGCGCGCCGCCCGCAAATCAAGCAGCGTTACCAAGCTCAGATAGACCTGTACCGCAGGGCACTGACGGCAGCCACAGGCAAGCCCGTCAAGGAAGCCTATCTGTACCTGACGAACATAGGCGAGGCGATTGAGATGTGACCGCCCCATCCCCACCTCCGCCCGAATAATATGAAACCAAAAGCCCGACGGCTTACAAACCGTCGGGCTTTTACTTCAAAGCTTATGTATCCGAAGCATAGCTGCGAGCTATACTTGCCCGCAATGCTTTTCAATTTACTCTGGCGGATCGGTTTATACCAAGCCCTGTGCCATCATAGCCTCTGCAACCTTTTCAAAGCCTGCAATGTTAGCACCCTTTACAAGGTCATACTTGCCGTAGTACTTCTTGGAAGCATCGGCACAGGCCTTGTGAATGTTGACCATAATCTGATGAAGCTGATCGTAAACATCCTGGTGCTGGAATACGGTGTGACCTGCATTCTGACCCATCTCGATACAGGAGGTAGCAACACCGCCGGCATTTGCAGCCTTAGCAGGCCCTACGATGATACCCTGTTCCTGTAAGTATTCCAGAGCTTCGTTTGTGGTAGGCATATTTGCACCCTCGCAGTAGAACTTAGCACCGCTTGCAACGATGTTCTTTGCATCCTCCATCTGAACCTCGTTTTGAGTAGCGCAAGGGATGTAAAGGTCAGCCTTAACCTCCCAAGGCTTCTTGCCTGCGAAGAACTTAGCGTTAGGATACTTTTCTGCGTAAGGAGCGCAGACATTCTTGCCGGAGGCTCTCAGCTCAAGGAACATATCAAGCTTATCCTGGGTGTTGATTCCATCCGGGTCATAGATATATCCGTCCGGACCGGAGAAAGCAACAAGGTTTGCGCCGAGCTGCTGAAGCTTCCATGCGGTACCCCAGGCAACATTACCGAAACCGGAGATAACAACATCCTTGCCCTTGATATCCTCGCCGTTAGCCTTCAGCATTTCTTCGGCATACCAAACGATACCGAAGCCTGTAGCTTCTGTTCTGCCGAGGCAGCCGCCGTAAGGAATACCCTTGCCCGTAAGAACACCGCCGTCAAATCTGTTGGTGATTCTCTTGTATTGACCGAATAAGTAACCGATTTCTCTTGCACCTACACCAAGGTCGCCTGCAGGAATATCGGTATCAGGACCGATGTGTCTGTATAATTCAGTCATAAATGCCTGGCAGAATCTCATAATTTCGGCATCGCTCTTGCCGTTAGGATCAAAATCGGAGCCGCCCTTGCCGCCGCCGATAGGAAGTCCCGTAAGTGAGTTTTTGAAAATCTGCTCAAAGCCGAGGAATTTGATGATTCCCGGATATACGCTCGGTGCAAATCTCAAACCGCCCTTATAAGGTCCGATCGCCGAGTTGAACTCATATCTGTAGCCTTTATTTACCTGAGTTTTGCCCTCATCGTCAACCCATACAACTCTGAAGGTGATGCCTCTTTCAGGCTCTACCAATCTTTCGAGTAAGCCCGCTTTTTCGTATTCCGGATGTGCGTCCATAACGGGTGCCAGTGAAGTCAAAACCTCTTCTACCGTCTGATGGAATTCAACCTCGCCGGGGTTGTTCTTTTTACATTCCTCAATTACTCTTTCAACATAAGTTGCCATTACTAATCTCCTCTTTTCTTTAATTAAAATGAAAATTGTTTTTCGCAGGAAAACTCATCTATTCCGCACAGAACACACGAAAAGCGGTAAGCCTCCTTAACTAAAATGTAACACTTTGAATTATCAATGTCAACACCGTGTATACACGATTTTGCTGTATTTTTTCGTGAACAAAATCACAATATCCGAGGCAGATGAAAAAGCTCGTCTGCGTGGCTACAGAGGCGAGCAAACGAAAAGACACGTATTTTCCGTAAAAACAGCTTGACGTAAGGTCTGCGGATATGTTAATATTAGATGTTGAAAATTACCTTTGCTGCGCTTTGCGACATTCCGACGTATTGCTCGGCAGACGGCGAATAAAGAAAGGAACACAAACTATGATTACAAAAGAAATGAAACAGCAGATTATCAAGGACTATCAGGTAAAGGAAGGAGATACAGGTTCTCCTGAGGTTCAGATCGCAATTCTGACATACAGAATCAACGACCTGAACGAGCACTTGAAGATTCACAAAAAAGACCATCACTCCAGAAGAGGCCTTCTGAAGATGGTAGGTCAGAGAAGAAATATGCTTGCTTACCTCAAAAAGAACGACCTCGAGAGATACAGAACTCTTATCGCTCGTTTAGGTTTGAGAAAGTAAGCCGTAATTTTACTGTGAATTTAAGCGGGGCAACAGGTGAAACCCCGCTTTTATTTTAATTATTACTATACAGCTTGCGTGTCCGTACTCAGTATGATGTGACTCTCTGAAAGAACTCACATAAGGCTGAGCTTTTTCCGAGAGTCATACGACGACGGGCATTGCAGAGGAACAGGAGGATAAAAATGCCTAGATTTACAGATTACAGAACATTTATGTATCCGCTCGGCGGCAGACTTTTGCAGGTTGAGATCGGCAAGGTTTGCGAGCAGGCGAACGGACAAGCGTGGGTGCGCTACGGCGATACCGTTGTCAACGTAACGGTATGCTGCTCAAAGGAGCCTAAGGATGGAATAGACTTTTTCCCGCTTAGCTGTGACTTTGAAGAAAGAATGTACTCCGTGGGTAAGATACCGGGAGGCTTCATCAAGAGAGAGGGAAGACCGAGTGAGCACGCTATTTTGACCTCGCGTTTGATGGACAGACCTTTGAGACCGCTTTTCCCTAAGGGCTTCTATAACGATGTTGTCGTTGTGGCAACCTGTATGTCGGTAGACCCTGACTGCAGCCCTGAGATAACGGCAATGATAGGCTCGTCCATAGCTATCGCGATTTCCGACATTCCGTGGGACGGTCCTACCGCCTCCGTAAAGGTCGGCAGAGTCGACGGAAGATTTATTATCAACCCGACGCTTGAGCAGAGAGAGCTTTCGGATATTGATATGACCGTAGCCGGAACCAAGGAAGCAATTATGATGGTAGAAGCCGGAGCAAAGGAGGTTCCGGAGGCAGTAATGCTCGATGCAATACTCTTTGCACACGAGGAAATCAAAAAAATCGTAGAATTTATCGAACAGATCGTTGCGGAGCTCGGCAAGCCTAAGATGCAGGTAGAGCTTTACAAGCCGCTCGATGAGATAGATGCAGCGGTAAGAGCATATGCGGCACCCAAGATGAGAGAAGCTATCCACACCGTTGACAAGCTCGAAAGACTTGACAATATGGATGCGGTTGAGCTTCAGACAAAGGAATATTTTGCTGAGACGTATCCTGACAATATGAAGGATATAGATGCTGTCCTGTATAATATCACCAAGGAAACCGTGCGCGGAATGATTTTGGATGAGGGCATACGTCCGGATGACAGAAGGTGCGACGAGATACGTCCGATCTTCTGCGAAACGGGACTGCTGCCGAGAGTACACGGAACCGGACTTTTCAAGAGAGGACAGACTCAGGTGCTTTCGTCCTGCACACTTGCGCCGGCCTCCGAATCACAGACCATCGACGGAATTACGGAGCAGACCGAAAAGAGATATATTCATCACTACAACTTCCCGGGCTATTCCACGGGTGAGGCAAAGTCACCTCGTTCGCCGGGCAGACGTGAGATAGGACACGGAGCACTTGCAGAAAGAGCATTGCTGCCTGTAATCCCACCGGTTGAGGAATTTCCTTATGCTATCCGCGTGGTATCCGATGTATTGTCATCTAACGGCTCGACCTCAATGGGTTCGACCTGCGGCTCCTGTCTTGCACTTATGGATGCAGGTGTTCCTATCACAAGACCTGTGGCAGGCATCGCAATGGGACTCATCGAGAGGGTAAAGGAGGACGGAAGCTCCGAATTTGCGATACTCAGCGACATCCAGGGAATGGAGGACTTCCTCGGAGATATGGACTTCAAGGTGACGGGTACGGAAATCGGTGTAACGGCTATTCAGATGGATATTAAGGTACACGGCTTGTCCAGAGACATTCTGGAAAAGGCGCTCAAGCAGGCAAAGGAGGGCAGAATGTTCATTATGGACAAGATGCTCGAAGAAATCCCTGCGCCTCGTCCGGAGCTTTCCAAGTATGCACCTCGTGCAATGTCGATGATGATAAATCCGGATAAGATTAGAATTGTCATCGGTAAGGGCGGCGAAACCATCAACGGACTTGTTGAGAAGTACAATGTCAAGATTGATATCAATGACGAGGGTCTTGTGTCCATCTACGGTACTGACGGCGAGATGGCAGAGGCCTGCAAGAAGGAAATCGAAACTCTGACCAAGGATGTTGAGGTCGGTGAGGTCTACGAGGGCAAGGTTACAAGAATCCTCAGCACAGCAAAGGGCTCTGTAGGTGCTTTCGTTGAAATCCTTCCGGGCAAGGAGGGTCTGCTGCACATCTCCAGAATGGCAAAGGAAAGAGTTGCAAGGGTTGAGGACGTGATGAACGTCGGAGATATCGTCACCGTAAAGGTATTTGAAATCGACAGTCAGAACAGAATCAATCTCACAAGAAAAGACCTGCTCTAAACAAGCAGAACGGCTTCACACGAAGCTATAACAAAGGAAATCAATGCCGAGCGGAAGAGGCTGCTCGGCATTTTTTTATGCAGATTTCCGGGCGAATTTGACGGTGGGAGCAATAAAATACGAGCTGCCTGAGCCGCCCGTATTTTATAAAGATAATATTGTTTAGGATACTTATTTCCGAATATAATGTAAGCTATTTTTGCGCCTTCAGTCTGTCTACCTCAGCAAAGTGTTCCTTTGTGAGCTTGAATACCACAGGTGAAAGTGCAAACAGCGCGATAAAGTTCGGAATAGCCATCAGACCGTTGAAGGTATCTGCGATATCCCATACTGCATCTATCGGGCTTACGCAGCCGATAACGATGACGATGCAGAAGAAAATCTGATACGGACGTACTGCCTTCATACCAAAGAGGTACTGGATGCAGCGTGTGCCGTACAGCGACCAGCCGAGGATGGTCGAGTATGCGAACATCATCAGAGCTATTGCAATGAAGATTGCGGAAAGCTTGTCGCCCCAGATAGTTCCGAATGCGGAGGTGATGAGCTCGCTGCCCGGCTTCTGTCCGAAAGCGACATCAACACCGCTGATGATGATAGTGAGTGCTGTCAGTGAGGAGATAACGATGGTGTCCACGAAAACCTCGAAGATACCGAATACGCCCTGCTGTACCGGGCCCTCGCAGTTAGCTGCTGCGTGTGCGATAGGCGCGGAACCGAGACCTGCCTCGTTGGAGAACGCAGATCTTCTCAGACCCCATACTATAGCATTTCTGAGCAGTATACCGCTGCCTGCGCCGAGTACGGCATCAGGATTGAATGCGCTGACAAAGATCTTTCTGAACGCATCACCGACCATATCGAGGTTGCCGAAGATAACAACGAGCGTAAAGATGATATAGATGATACTCATTACAGGAACGAGCTTTTCCGTTACGGAACCGATTCTCTTGATACCGCCGAACAAAACACCTGCAGTAAGAAGTGCCATTGCGATACCAACAACCCAGTCGAGCGTATCTGCACCGCCGAAGTTCGGAGCAAATGCCGCAACGGCTCCCTTGATGGAATCGTTGATTGAGTTAGCCTGTGACATATTGCCGATGCCGAAGGATGCCAGAACCGCAAAGACGCAGAAAAGCACCGAGAGCCAAGCCCATTTTTGACCGAGTCCGTTCTTTATGTAATACATAGGACCGCCGACCCAGTCACCCTTGGCATCCTTTTCGCGGTAACGGATGGAAAGCGTTACCTCGGCATACTTGATTACCATGCCGAGCAGGGCAGCCAGCCAGAGCCAGAAGATAGCGCCGTAGCCGCCGAGAGCGATAGCCTGTGAGGTTCCGACGATATTACCGGTACCTACCGTACCCGCAAGTGCCGTACATACAGCCTGCATAGGAGTGATTTCACCCTCGCCCGCCTCTGTTTTCTTGAAAATCTTACCGAGGGTGTTCTTCATCGTGTATCCGAATCTGCGGAACTGTACGCCGCCGGAACGGATTGTAAAGTATAAGCCCCCTACAAATACGCACGGAAGCAGAATATACATCCATGCGACTGTGTTTAATGTGCCTGCAAAAAAGTTATACAAAGCCTGCATATTGTTTTCCTCTCTTTCATTTTGTTATAGCTTGTGATTAACCGGAATTAAAAAAAGACAAGCTTATCCGGAAAGCTTGCCTAATGTGTTCTGCAAATATTCGTCAATCTATATTCGTAAAGTGACTCAAATGAAAAAGTGAAACAGCCCTGCGTGAGAGGGGAATTTCATTTCTGTCCTTTTGCCTGAGAGATTGGCGTGTTCTTCGCCTTGCACCTTCGGCCCCCGCAATGCTGCGAGCGTCTCCAGAACGCTATCCCTTTACAGTCCTCACCGTCGGGTGCAAGATATGCAGCACCGCGCGGAACCTGAGAGTTTTACTCCTTCGGTAGAGCTTGGTTTGAAAAGCAAGCCCGTTTTCCTGCAAAGTTCATCTAGCTTATTAAATTTTGTGCGCAGATAGCCACGCATTCAATTACAATGAGAGAATTATATACGATTATACGGAAAAAATCAAGAGGGGAAAAGCAAAAAAGGGCAAGAAATGAAAAAAGAAAAGGAAAAATGTAAAATGAGCTTGCAGGAGCAAGAAGTAAAAACCGCCTCACGAGCTGTGAGGCGGCTGCAATTTGATTTTCCTGACCTTGCACCTAACGCTTCTGTCGGCGCAGCGGCTGTAGCTGCTTTCTGTAGAGCAGGAGTGCAAGCATCAGCGCAAAGCACTCGGATACCGCCGCTGCTGTCCACACTCCGGCTTCACCGAAGAAGAAGGAGAGCAGGAGCACGAATGCCGATGTAAAAAGTAAGCCGCGGCTTATTGAAATGCTCATAGCGGATTTTGGGAGCTCCAGCGATGTAAAGTAGCCCATCATCGTGATAACCGCACCAAGAGGCAGGAACGCAGGCGAGTACAGCTTGAAGGCTGCGATGCCCTTTGCGAAAAGCTCAGGCTCGGCAATACGGTCAATATAAATTCCCACTATAGGGCTTGGGAACAGCATAGCTATTGCAAAGGCAAGTATTGAGCAGATTCCCGCACAGCACAGAGCAGTCTTGAAGATGTAGCTGCAAAATGCGTGTTCATCCCTGCCGTGATAATAGCTGATAAGCGGCTGAGTCCCCTGATTTATACCCATCATTGTCATAAGCACAAGCTGCGAAAAGTAGGAAATGACGGTATAAATAACTACTCCGTCATTTCCGGAAACGCTGAGCAAAACTCGGTTGAAGATGAAGATGCAAGCTCCTACCGACAGCTCAGTCACACAATCGGCAATACCCAGCTTTGCCATTCCCAGAGCCTCCTTAACAACACAGCCGGGCCGGTCAAGAAGACTCTGAGGCCTATCCGCCGTTTCAGAGGCTGAACCGAGGCGTACAAAGGAAAAGCCTGACCTGGGCGAAAGGAAATGCCTCAGATATATACTGAAGGTCAGAAGCTGCGAAAGCCCGGTGGCTACGGCCGCCCCTGCGATACCCCAGTGAAATACCAGCACGAACAGAGCATCAAGCACGACATTGGTAAGCGCACCCGCAATACCTGTCTTAAATGCGATTTTTGGGAAGCCGTCCGCCTTGACAAGAACCTCCAAATTATATGAAGTCATATAGAAGGGTACGAAGCAAATGATTATGCCCAAATATTGCTTTACATAGTCAATCGTCACATCCGTTGCACCCAGCAGCAGAGCGATTCTGTTGAGATTCAGCAAAACGACTGCTGTCACGAGGATACCGACAAATGCCACCGTGACGGCACTGATAGTAAAGCTCCGGTTGGCCTTTTGAGCTTCGCCCCTGCCCTTGAACACGGAGGCCTTGGTGCTGGCACCTACGGCAAGCAGTATTCCGAGTGCAAATGCCAGATTTACCATAGGCATGGAGAGGTTTACGGCTGCGAGCGCATCCTTACCCACCCCCCTTGCGACGAAAATACCGTCTACCATCGTGTATATCGTATATACCCACATGGCGGCTACCGATGGCAGCACATAATGGAAAAATTTTGATTTAATACTTACCCTGTTTTCGTATGTCATAATTATCACCTCTTGACTACGAGTATAAACCTTGGTATGATACCAAGGTCAATAGCTTTTTTTAATTTTTATAAAAATTTTTTCATAGCGCTTATATTAGGCTATGTCTGTAAAGGAGAAATCGAGGTATGAAGGAGTACTACAAGATAGGTGAAATTTCAAAGCTGTATAATATAGGTACGGATTCGCTGCGCTACTACGAGGAGATAGGCATACTCAAGCCGAGTCGAGATGAAAACGGTTACAGAATGTACAGTGTGAACGATATCAGGACTCTGAATATACTCAGAGAGCTGAGGAGCATAGGCTTTTCGATGGCGGACATAAAGGCGCATCTTGCCGACTACAATCTGGAAAAAACGCTCGAGCTGTTTCGGGCTGCCGTCTCGGAAATCGAGCAGAGGCAGGCGGAGCTTGAGGCGATGAAGAAACAGCTTTCGACAAGGATATATGAAATCTACTATTATATAGCCGAAAAAAACATACACGAGAACATAAGCATCAGGAGGCTGCCCGAGCGCAAGCTGCTGACCCTAAGTGAAAGCATGGTCAGAGATGCGGATATAGACTTTGTGCTGAAAAAGCTGCAGGCGGAGAGTGAGGATTTGCTTTATCTGATAGGAAACGGTGAGGTGGGAGCAACAATCGAGCGCAGCTACCTGCTGGAGGGAGGCTACGGCAGCTTTGCCTCGGCGTTTTACATCGTCGAGGAGTATGAGCAATACGATACGCTGCTGCCTGCCGGTGAATACCTGTGTATGACCGTAAAGGGCGGCTACGAGAATATGAGAGCGGAATGGAAAAGGCTGCTTGATTATGCGCATAGGAACGAGCTTGAAACCACAGGCGACGGCATTGAGCTCTACCTGATAGACAATCACGACACCAATGATGAGTCAGAGTTCCTGACAGAGCTGCAGCTTTTCACAAAAAATACACAAAAAAATTTTTGAAATATGTTGACTAAAAGAAAAAAACGGGGTATATTAGTAACATAAAGTTAGCACTCCGAAAGAGTGAGTGCTAACAATCCGCCGAAGCCGGTGTTGCAGAGCTTGAGCGAGAAATTCGAGCAGGCTATTGCCGGACAGAGCTCTGCGTTTTGTGAAGGGAGGTCAGCCGCATGGAGCTAAGCGAACGAAAGCTAAAGGTATTACAGGCGATTATTTCGGACTATGTGAGGACTGCAGAGCCTGTCGGATCGCGGACACTTTCAAAAAAGCCTGAGCTTGGATACAGTCCGGCCACCATTCGTAACGAGATGGCAGACCTTGAGGAAATGGGCTATCTGACCCACCCGCACACCTCGGCAGGCAGAGTTCCCTCGGACAAAGCCTACAGATTATACGTAAATGCCTTGATGGAAAAGAAGGAGCTTTCCAAGGAAGAAAAGAGCATAATCGCAAGCCGTCTGCAGGGCAAGGTAAACGATTTTGAAAAGACCATCGAGCACGCGGCAGGTGTGCTTTCGGAGATAACCAATCTGACCTCGTTTGCACTCACACCGAGCAAAAACGAGGATGTACTCAAGTACATAAACCTGCTTCCCGTGGATGAGGATACGGTGATCCTGATGATAGTCAGCGAAAGCGGCAAGGTTTCAAACAAGGCGGTGCGTATGAGTGTGCCGTATACAGAGGAAAATCTTCAGCTTCTTTCCAAGACGATGACCTACAATTACAAGGGCAAGACGATAAGTCAGGCACTTACCAACAATATAATCGCAAATTTTGAGACGGATATTGTGGCGATGAGCGGACTTGCAGAGGATGTTATGCCGAATTTTATGAAAACGCTCGAGGATATGCTGAATGTAAATCTCTATATGGAGGGACTTACGAATATATTCGACATACCCGAATACAATGATTTGGCTAAGGCAAAGAGCTTTATCGAGATGCTAAGCCAAAAGGAGGAGCTGACCAGAAAGCTGATCGAAAGAGACGACGGTATTATGGTGACCATCGGCGAGGAAAATGCAGACGATATTATGCAGGACTGCTCACTGATAACCGCAAGCTATCACGTGGACGGCAGGCTCGTCGGCAAGATAGGTGTTATCGGACCGACTCGAATGAAATACAGCGAGGTCACATCAATCATAGAATATTTGACAGATAATTTGAATGACACATTCAAGCTTGAAAGCGGAGGTAATGAGGATGACGAGTGATGAAAAGAAAAAAAGGCAGGCAGATGCCGAGGAGCTGAACAGCGACAGCTGCGAGGAGGCTTCCGACACAGAGGATGCGGGGGGCGCATTTGATGGCAGCGCAGAGCCTGAGGAGCCTACTCAGGATGAGGCGGCTGCCGCAGACCCCGAGCAGGAGGAATTGCAGACACGCTATATGCGGCTGATGGCAGACTTCCAAAACTTCAAACGTAGGACAGAAAAGGAAAAGAGCGACATTTACGCATTTGCAAACGAGAAAATCGTCAGGGAGCTTCTGGATGTAACAGATAATTTTGAAAGAGCCCTTGCGATAGGCAACGGAGAGGATGGCGAGAAGTTCCTCGAGGGTATGGAGATGATTTTGAAGCAGCTATTGGCAGTGCTGGAAAGAGCCGGAGCTGCCGAGATCAAGGCTCTCGGAGAGGATTTTGATCCGAATTTCCATAATGCCGTTATGACTGAGGACAGCACGGAGTACGAAAGCGGCAAGGTTACAGCTGTGCTGCAAAAGGGATATACTCTGAACGGGAGAGTGGTGAGACCGACTATGGTCAAGGTGTCAAACTAATGCTTGTTAATTTTCCGTTCTGCTGCGTTGTTCGGTGCTCATCCGATGCTCACATACGCCTGAGTATGCTCCGCTTCGTTTCGCACCGTACGCCTTGCATAACGAAAAATTTGTAAAATGATAATTTACATTGTGCGTTATCCGCACGAGAAAAAATATGAAAAGAGAGTTTTAAGGAGGAAAATAAAATGGCAAAGGTTATTGGTATTGATTTGGGAACTACAAACAGTTGTGTATCGGTATTGGAGGGTGGAGAGCCTACGGTTATCGCCAACGCAGAGGGAATGAGAACTACTCCGTCTGTAGTGGGCTTTAAGAAGGACGGCGAAAGATTGGTCGGAGAAACCGCTAAGAGACAGGCGGTTACGAATCCTGACAGAACGATTTCTTCCATCAAGAGACATATGGGAGAGGATTACAAGGTAACAATCGACGGCAAGGACTACACACCGCAGGATATTTCCGCAATGATTCTCACAAAGCTGAAAAACGATGCGGAAAGCTATCTCGGGGACAAGGTAACGGAAGCTGTTATTACGGTTCCGGCATACTTCTCCGATGCGCAGAAGCAGGCAACCAAGGATGCAGGCAGAATCGCAGGTCTTGACGTAAAGAGAATCATAAACGAGCCTACGGCAGCATCACTTGCATACGGCCTCGACAAGGAGGAGGGCTCACACAAGATTTTGGTATATGACCTCGGCGGCGGCACCTTCGATGTATCCATTCTTGAGCTGGGCGACGGCGTATTTGAGGTACTGGCAACAAACGGTGATACGCGCCTGGGCGGTGACGATTTCGACGATGTTCTGATGAACTACCTTGCAGACAAGTTTGCAAAGGAGCACGGCGTTGACCTCAGAGCAGACAAGATGGCATTGCAGAGATTAAAGGAGGCAGCAGAAAAGGCTAAGAAGGAGCTTTCCGGTTCACAGACGGCAAACGTAAATCTTCCGTTCATCACAGTAACGGCAGACGGCCCGCTTCATATGAACGAGGACATCACAAGAGCAAAATTCGATCAGCTCACGGAGCACCTGGTACAGAGAACTATCGAGCCTATGAATAAGGCGATGGCTGATGCCGGCGTTTCAAATTCCGACCTCGCAAAGGTTATACTGGTCGGAGGTTCCACAAGAATCCCGGCAGTGCAGGAAGCAGTTAAGAGAGTTACGGGCAAGGAGCCGTTCAAGGGCATCAACCCTGACGAATGTGTTGCAATCGGCGCAGCAATTCAGGCAGGCGTTTTGACAGGCGAGGTTCACGATGTACTTCTGCTCGATGTTACACCGCTTTCACTTTCCATCGAAACACTCGGCGGCGTAGCAACCAAGCTGATTGAAAGAAATACAACAATTCCTACAAAGAAGAGCCAGATTTTCTCCACGGCGGCAGACAATCAGACCGCTGTTGACATCCACGTAATGCAGGGCGAAAGAGAAATGGCGGCAGGAAACACCACCTTGGGCAGATTCCAGCTCACGGGCATCGCACCGGCTCCTCGCGGTATTCCTCAGATTGAGGTTACCTTCGATATCGACGCAAACGGTATCGTAAATGTAAGCGCAAAGGATATGGGAACAGGCAAGGAGCAGAGAATCACCATCACCTCCTCAACCAACCTCTCCGAGGATGAGATAAAGAAAAAGGTCGCAGAGGCTGAGCAGTATGCCGAGGAGGACAAAAAGAGAAAAGAGGAGGTTGACCTCAGAAACAGAGCAGAGGCATTGATCTATGATACGGAGAAATCTCTCAAGGAGCTTGAGGGCAAGATTACGGACGAGGAGAAAACACAGATCACAGATGCAAAGGATCAGCTCCAGGCTGTATTGAATAACGGAACCGTAGATCAGATCAAGGAAAAGACCGAGGCTCTGACAGAAAAATTCCACATCATCTCCACCAAGCTGTACGAACAGGCACAGGCAGCTCAGGCAGCAGCAGGTGCAAACGGTGCAGGTATGGGTGCAGATGCAGGCATGGGAGCTGCGGGAGCAGGAGCTCAGGCAGGACCGTCGGACGACAATGTGGTGGATGCGGATTACACCGTAGTTGACGAAGATAAATAGTAAAAGATAATATGCTTAGCGGTGCGGCTTGAGGGTCGCATCGCTAAGTCATGTAGCTTTTGAGCGAAACGAAAAAGAGGTTTGTTATGGCAGAAAAACGCGATTATTATGAGGTGCTTGGCTTACAGAAGGGCGCAAGCGAGGATGAGATAAAAAAAGCCTTCCGCAAGATGGCGATGAAGTACCATCCCGACAAAAATCCCGGAGATAAGGAAGCAGAAGAAAAATTCAAAGAAGTTAACGAGGCATACAGCGTTCTGTCCGACCCCGATAAAAAGAGCAAGTACGACAGATTCGGTCATGCGGGCGTAGACCCTAACGGCATGGGCGGAGCAGGCTTTGGCGGCGGCTTCG